>CAZERK010000597.1:0-2441 GCA_964514515.1 uncultured Planctomycetaceae bacterium | reverse complement strand
TCAAGGGGATCTGCCCGGCGCAGCACGCCAGATTGATCGACCGTCCAGAGTTGACCCTGATGCCACGCTACGCCGCCGATTGCGTACCCCGGGAGCAGAAGCGTTCTGTCGAGATACAGCTGGGCATCATTGGGAATTGGGCTAGCCAATGCGGGCGACGTTACGACCGCAACAACCAGTCCCAGGCTCACAGCGCCACAGCATCTTTCGCGGTTCATTCTCCTCTACTCCTTTCCCATTGGTTGTGAATGGCCCCGAGCCAGTTTCGTCCACTCGACGAACTGGCTTAGGAACGTCTTACGCTGCTCCACCGGCAGACCGGCGGCGAGTTTCTCGGGGACGGCCAGGGCCTGTTCGATAAGGTGCGCGGCCTCTTCGTCGCTTTGATTCAAACCCAGCAGCGCGACACCCTTGAGCAGCGTCAGCTCGGCAATTCGTGCCGAGACGATGGGGCGGTTGTTTGCCTGATCTGAGCAGGATGGCAGGCCGGTGTGTTGCTCGGCCTCAGCGATCAGGGCCGATGCCTCGCGATAGCGCTTTTCAGCGATCGCTATACGGGCGGCGAGCAGGGGCTCGTTGAAGTCCAGCCGGTCCTCGTCGTGGCAGGCGTAGTAAGCTACCGTACGGCCGGCGTCCAGTTCATACTGCGCCTGTGCCGTGTTTCCCTCCGCCAGGGCTAGCCGCGCCTTGTAGTAAAGATGCGCCCGCAACTTCGTCACGAGTCCCGAATTGGGCTTCCAGCCGTGGTACGTCGCGGCAAAGGCTGCCAACTGCGCTTCACTCGGGTGTTCAAGTGGCGTTTGGCACTCTCGAGGAGCGGCCCTATAGGCTGCAACCAAACCCGCATTGTCCGGGATGTCGATGCCGTTCGAGCAGCAGATTCCTGCGAAATACCCAAGAAACGCCTCGTCCCCGCGGTCCATCCATTCCCTAGCTTCGCCGAGGTTGTCTTCGGCAATGGCGACGTTGCTCATCGACCAGTAGAGGGGAACTAGCGTCTGGATGGGGTTGCCGATGTTGTCGTGATGCTCGGGAGGATCAAGGCTGGTCACCCGCACGTACTCCTGCCGCTCGGCAATCGAAGCGGCGTAGGCCGCGCGGGCGTTGGCGAAGTCGGACATCGCCAGATAAATGTTGCCTAGGTCGGCGAGCGTGCTCTTCAAAGGACCGTGCGGGTTGCGAAGATCCGTGTCGGCCTGGATGTACGCGATCAATTTCTGTGCTTCGATGATGGCTTCATCGAAGCGTCCGATGTCTCGAAGGCGCCGGTACACGCCATGCCAGGGCTGCATAGTGTCGTGATTCGCCTTCTGGCGAGCCTCAAAGTCCGACGAAGAGGCGGCGAAGCGCAGAAACTGGTCTCGCTCGACTTTGAGCTGGTCGATCTCGGCGAGGCGCGAGGCAAGCGCCGATGGATCATCAGATACGAAGGGATCAGCTATTGGAAGGAAAACAAGGCGGATCGCGATTTGTCGCAGCAGGGCTTCATCGGCTCGCGCAGGTTGGGCGTATTGAAAGAACGCAACGGCAGCGAACACCAGAACGGCGGCAGCAGCCACGCTACCGAGGCTGGCTCGCCAATGCCGTGCGACCGGCGACAAGGCCGATCGAACCCAAGGAACGCCAGCAGCTGGTTTCTTGGTATCAATCCTCTCGATCTCTCGGCGAATCGACCGAAGCCGACGATGGCATCTCGAGCACGGCTGGACGTGCTCGGCGAAATCGCCAAGCGACCGTCCTTCTGTTTCGTGGAGCCAAAGCCTGAGGATTGTGGGGCAATCCTTGGTCTCGTCCTGCTGCTGCTCCGCTTCCGCCCAGCCCTGTAGCAAGCCGTCAAGCCAACAGTTGTTGTTATCCTGAAGTCTCGGCATGGCGCAACTCCACAGGTACGATGCGCCACGCCCCTGGGATTTCCTCAAGAAATGCCTTTTTTCTTCAGGCATCGCACAAGTGCGGCCCGGATATTGAGATAGCGACGGTGGACGGTGGAAGCGGCCACGCTCCAGCCGACGAGTTCCGCAGCCAACCCGTGTGTCAGGCCGTCGACGTGGATTGCGCGGAAAAAAACCTGCTCCTGTGGTGGGAGCTTGGCGAGGCAGTCCCTAACTGCCTTCGCACGCTCATCGCACTCAAGGCGGGCGGCCGGCTGGATTTGCGACTCAGAATCGCGTTCGATGGCGCGTTCTCTGCGCTCGGAACGAAGGGTCTCGTACAGCACATTCTGGGCAGCCTTCCGCAGCAGCGAAGGAAAGCTGCGTTGCGCCCTCGGCTTGGCCGCTATCAGCCTGATCCAAGTCCGGTCAGCCACTTCGTCAGCCAACTCGGCGTCGCAGCCTCTCAACTTGCAGAAAGCCAGGAGTGGCTGGTGAAGGGCGCGGTAGAGGCGGTCAAAGGCCTCCTCAGCTGCCTCCCCGGAGCCAAGCCGATAGAGATCCCATAGG
>CAZERK010000596.1:0-2443 GCA_964514515.1 uncultured Planctomycetaceae bacterium | reverse complement strand
GCGGGGAACGCGTTCTTCGAAGAGGCGCTCTTCGCCACCATGACGAACGTCAACTTCGACATGGAGAGCCTCTTTGAGCTGGTCATGGAGTGCGGCCGTCAGAACCTCCGCGTCATGCAGTTGCTCGACGAAGGCCACGCCAGGCGCTTCGGCGTCCCGTCGCCGACCCCCGTGTTCGAAGGGACCAAGGCCGGCCCGCGCATCCACGTGACCGGGCATGACATGCTGGACCTCGCCGACCTGTTGGCTCAGACCGAGGGAACCGGCGGCAACGTCTACACGCACGGCGAGATGCTGCCCGCACACATGTATCCCGAGCTGCGCAAGCACGCGCACCTGGCCGGGCATTACGGCGGGGCCTGGCAGTCGCAACGGACCGAGTTCGATCGGTTCAGCGGTCCCGTGCTCGCCACGACGAACTGCGTGCTGATCCCGAAGGAGTCCTACCGCGGCCGGCTCTACACGACGCGCGTAACGGCGGTGCCCGGCGGGACGCGGCTCGTCCGCAACGACTTCTCGGCGGTCATCGCCCAGGCGAAGCAATGCCTGCCGCTGCCCGAGGCGCCGCACGGACAGTCCACGCTGGGGTTTCACCATACGACGATCCTGTCGCTGGCGGACAAAATCGTGGAGTCGGTCAAGGCCGGCAAGCTGCGGCACTTCTTCCTCATCGGCGGCTGCGACGGGGCCGAGACCGGCCGCAACTACTTCTCGGAGTTCGCCCGCAACACGCCCGCCGACTCGATCATCCTCACGCTCGGCTGCGGCAAGTATCGCATCCGCGGCCACGATTACGGCACGATCCAGTTGAACGGCGGCCCCGCGATTCCCCGGCTGCTCGACATGGGACAATGCAACGACGCCTACGGCGCGATCCAGGTGGCCGTCGCGCTGGCCAAGGCCTTCAACTGCACGGTCAGCGACCTGCCGCTGACGATCGTTCTGTCCTGGTTCGAGCAGAAGGCCGTCGCCGTGTTGCTGACGCTCCTGTCGCTCGGCGTCAAGGGCATCCGCATCGGCCCCGCCGCCCCGGCGTTCGTCTCGCCCAACGTGATGAAGGTCCTGCAAGACAAGTTCGACCTGAAGCTGGCCCGCGGCAATCCGCTGCAAGATCTCCGGCAGGCGCTGCAGCCGAAGGCTTGACGGCTTGTGGGCTCAGTCTGTGCGACCCGCACCGTTGCCCGGTGCCGCCTCCTGCGGCATCTTCTGATGACGCGGACGTGGGAGCACAGACTGCAGCCCGTCGATGTGCTCGTGCAGGTCCTCTCTGATCGAGGCCCACATCGGATCGAGGATGAAGTCGATTCCCTCGCGCCTTGCCAGCTTGGCCGCCGGCACAAAATCGCTGTCACCGGCAACCAAGACGATTTGATCAACCTGCTTCTTGTATGCCAGCGACGCGATGTCGAGGCCCAGCCGCATGTCCACGCCCTTCTGTCTGACTTCATACCTGACATCGTCTTCGGTTAACTGGTCAAGGGACATCTTGCGCGACAGCAATTGTCTGAACGCCTCGGGACGAATGATCCAATGCGACGAGCGGTCATTGAGATAGCCAAGCCGCAGGGCGACCTTTCTGAGCTTCTTGAGTTGTTCGAAGAACTCGAGTCGCCAGCGCGCGAGCGGCGTCTGCGAGAAATCGATCAACTGATGCGAAATCGGATTGTGCGCTTTCTTGCCGAGCGGCGGACAATCGTAGTAGAAGATGCGGTACAGATGGCTGATTCGCTTGGGCTTTTCGCCGGGCTCGCGTCGCTTGTCCAGCAGGTGTTCGAGGCACATTCGATGGAGCGCTCGTGCGGCTTCCAGAGGAGTCTTGCTGCCTTGAAGACGCTGGTATCGCTTCAGGAAGAAACCACCGTCGATCAGAAAGGCTGTGCGCATAAAAAATCCCTTGGGTTCGGCCACCCCGCGATTTCGCAGGGGGCGCTTACTGCCAAGGGAGCCATTATCGTCTCATCTTTATCCTATATGATATCTTCCGGGCATCCTGCTTTCAAGTATCGGCGATCCGGCCGTCTGCCCACAGCTTCCCCTTTGCTGGGCTTGGAATCCTCGACCGGCGGCGCGGTATCGCTCGATCCACTACTAACCGCCCGGAATACAGGAAGTTATCGAAGCACGATGGGACTCGGCGCGGACGGGCGAGCTTGATTGGACTCCCCGCCGCGGCCATCGATGCGAGCCAGCCCGTATGCCCCGCGATGCTCATCGTGGCGACCCACGGGATAAGACTCGAACTTGCCCGATTGCCCTCTCCTGGCGCGCCTCGGAATCGCGGGGCTCACGACGACCGCTCGCGCTTACTCATCGCAGTAGCTGCAGACAAGGAATCCCGGGGCGTGGCAGACTTCCACGCCGTTGGCGGTCGTACAGCAGCGGGTTTCCCACGGATCGTCCAGCCTCGTCCAATCCTGGCCGGCATGACAGATATATGGGCAGC
>CAZERK010000595.1:0-2443 GCA_964514515.1 uncultured Planctomycetaceae bacterium | reverse complement strand
GTCGTCGGCTGTCCGCCATCCGCACACGCGTCTGCCGACCGCCGCCTCGCAACGAGCCTCGAAACCGCCGCCTCGCTCGACGACGCCCTGAAACGCTGTCGAGATCGCGGCGAGGATCACGTCTTCGTCGTCGGCGGCGCCCAAGTCTACGCCGACGCGCTTCCCATCGCCGACGAGCTGCTCCTCACGCACGTCGAAGGCGAGGACGTCGAAGGCGACACGTTCTTCCCCGCCTGGGAGCCCGACGACTGGGAGCCGGCGCCGTACGCGCATCCCGGCCCGCTACGCATCAGCCGATACGTCCGCCGCCTCTCCTCGCGCTGATTTCGTATTCGTCGCCGCCCGCATCGACGCAGCCGTCTCCGGTGCCCGCATCGACGCAGTCATCTCCGCCGCCCGCAACGACGACGACGCCTTCCGCAACCCGACGGTCTGGCCAACGCGGCGGGACGCCCGTAGACTCCCGCCAGGTGCCGGCCATGCAGGATCAGGCAAGACTGCAACTCGACGAGTTCTCGGAGACCGCCCGCTACTACTCGCTCAACGAGAAGCAGGCCCGCGACTGCATCGACCGTCGCCTGCCGTACGTCGCGGCCGTCCTGGCGGAGCGCAGGGACGTCCGGGACTGCGTGGTCATGGAAGTCAGCGCCGGTTCAGGCCTGATGGCCCTGGCGCTAAAGGAACGGTTCCCCAACATCCGCCTCTTCGTCACCGAGTACGCCGCCCGACGGTTCGAGCACGCGAGCTATCGAGGGCTCGACGCCCACAAGTGCGCCTGCGGCATGGAGCACCTTCCGTTCGATGGCGAGACGGTCGACTGCCTCTTCTGCAACGGCGTGCTGCACCACGTACAGGACGTTCATGCGTCGCTGCACGAAGTCTGCCGCGTCCTTCGTCCGGGCGGCGCCGCGGTGCTGATCGAGCCCAATCGGCTGAACCCCTTCTACGCGCTTCTGGCCGCGATGAAGCCGCCGGAGCGCGGCATCCTCACGACCGACTACGACGCGGTCTTTCACGACCTCCTGCGCGATGCGCCGCTGACGCTCGAAGAAAGACGCTTCACGAGCTACAGCACGTTTCACGGCGGCATCACCAACCGCATCGCCGAGCTGCTCAGCCGTCTGGCCGTCCTGCCGATGGTCTGGCGGCCGCTGCGATCGCACCGCGTCTTCATCCTCCGCCGGCGTTGAGGCCGCGGGCGTCCACGAAACCGCTGACACCGGCTTCCCGCCGTCTCGGTCGTCCGCCCCGCTCATGCATGTATCGGTAGGTAGGTTCTTGGAAACGCGACGGACTGCGGTCAAACGGCCGTTCGCGCTTCACGACTTCGATTCGCCAGACGCCTTCTCGGTCCTGCGCACCAGTCGTTCGAGTTCGCGAATCAGCCGACGGGCCGTCTCGCGCTTCGACGCACGCGGCCATCGCCGCCACGGCTCGTCGACCGTCAGGTACTCGAACCGGCACGCGTCGGCGCCGACGTTCTCGGGGCCGTTCAGGAGAATCGCGTCGAAGTTCTTACGGGTCAACTTGCGCTCGGCGTTTCGTCGACCGCCGTGGTCTTCCAAGGCGAACCCGATCGTCACGCGCCGCCCCTTGACGCGGCCGACGGCCGCGGCGATGTCCTCCGTCGGCGCCAGCACGAGCGTCCGCTCGCGGCCGACCTTGGCGATCTTGCGAGCCGCCCGATGCTTCGGTCGATAGTCGCAAACGGCGGCCACCAACACAGCGGCATCGGCGTCCCTGAACGCCTTCTTCGTCGCCGCGGCCATCTCGGCCGTCGTCGTGACTTGAGCGACGCGAACGCCTGCGGGCGGCGTCAGGGCGACCGGCCCGCTCACGAGCGTGACCGCGTGCCCGGCTTCGGCGGCGGCCTGCGCAATCGCGTAGCCCATCTTCCCGGAGGACGGATTCGAGATGAAGCGAATCGAGTCGAGGAACTCGCGCGTCGGCCCGGCCGTCACGACGATCCTCAAGGGACGGCGCTCGTGCCGTCGCCGCGAAGGTCGACCGGGCACCGCAGCGGCGCGACGGCTTCGCGACGCGCTCTTCTCGCCCGATCGCGTCCTGCGCACGGCAACGGACCGGTTGGGCGTGCGTCGGCTGTCGGTGCCATGACGATGACGCAGTTTGTTACTTGGCATGTTTCTTCGGAGCCGATTGCCTGAGGAGGACGACCGCCTCGGCAAGGATGCGGTCGGGCTCGGCCATGCGCCCGGCGCCGACCGCCCGACAGGCGAGCCAGCCTTCTTCGGGCGGGACAAACCGCAACCCGTGCCGGGCGAGCGACTGGACGTTTTCCTGGAGGATCGCGTTCGCCCACATCCGCGTGTTCATCGCAGGGGCCACGAGGATGGGACCGGCCGCGGACAGGGCCATCGTCGATACCAGATCATCCGCGACGCCCTGGGCGATCAAGCCGATGATCATCCGTCTGGCCGGCGCC
>CAZERK010000594.1:0-2446 GCA_964514515.1 uncultured Planctomycetaceae bacterium | reverse complement strand
GCCGATGCTGTTTCTCAAGCCCGATAAGAAAACAAACCTGCGGGACGCTCCAGGGCGCGAAATCGGCTTCTCGATCCTGCGAGCGATATCGGTCGCACTGTTGGAAACGCCGGGCAGGAGGCCCGCGCCGCACGACCGTATCGATCACGCAGCGCATGATCGCATCTCGGTCGAGAAGGCGGCCACGCTCGAAGGCCGACCCCGGCGATCTGAGAATCGGGGATAGGATCGGGCCACCCGCCGGCCGACGCCAGCGGCTCTCAATTGACCGCGGCGCGGCGGACAGCGCGTGCGTCGTCAATAAGTCGTGGTCGCGAGACGGCCAGGGCAGCCCTCAGTTTTCAGTAGGTCGTCGCCGCGACACGGGCGCTGCCGGGGCCGACGGCTCGCTGCCACAATTCGCAGAAGTGCCCCCCCGGCATCTCCCATCGCCCGCACATTTCGTATCGCCCGAAACGCGCATCCTGCACGAGCACGCGGGCGATGCGGTCCAGTCGCGTCCCGAGCTCGTCCTTCTCCGACTGGAGCACCAGGTACTCCGGTTTCAGCGAGAACACGTAGTCGCAGTCGATCCGGTCTCGATGCCGCAGGCCCGACGTTCGGGCGACGTGCGGATCCGTCAGGCCCACGACATCCAGCACGCGGCAACGGGTCTCGAAGCCCAGCACGCCGATATCCCGTGCGACAACGAGGTCCTTCGGCCCGGCATGGGCCGCCAGGTATTGCACCGGCCCGGCCGCGAGCCCGTTCAACTGCCGTTGATAGGAGTCCAACGCCCAACGGTCCTGGCGAAAGTGCCACGCTTGTGTCACCATGAGCCCAGCCAAGACAAGTGCGCAGGCTGCCGCGGCGACCCGTCCGGCCGCCCGTTCGGCCGCCTTGCCAACCGGGACCAGATGCCCCGCGGCCTCCACGACGGCGTCCACGCTGTAGCAACCGACGACTAACAGAAGCAGGCCCGCCGGCAGCAAGAACCGCCACCGCGGCATCCAATCGCCCCCGGCCAGCAGCACGAAAACCGTCTGCCCGCCGATCAGCAGCCATGCGTTGGCCGCCAGTCCGCGGCCGATGCGCGTCAGCACGGCGGGCAGACCCAGCAGCGTCAGCCAGCCAAACCGCTCGAACCACGCCTGGGCATACCGCCAGCCGCCGATGCCGAACGCCGCCTCCGCATCGAGCTTGGCGACGGCCGTGTTGGGCAGGAGCGAGCCGTAGTACGCCAGGCGAGCCGCAGCCAGGACCCCGGCGACCGCCAACCACGTCACCGCCGCCACGTAGAGCCGACGCCGTTGGTTGGGCCGCGCGCTCCACAAATACAGACCGTGAATGCCCACGAGGAGAGCGTTCTCCGGGCGACACAGGATGGCGAGGCTTCCCCAGAAGGCCGTGCCGAGCCAAGCGGGACGCCGGTCCTTGCCCTCGACGTGCGACGACAGCAGCAGGCAGACGATCAGGACCGCGTTGACCGCTGTCTCCAGCCCGCTGACGATCGCCACGACGAACGGACCGTGCGTCGCCAGGAGCAGCAAGGGCACCTGAGCCGCAGGTGTCAGCGCCGTGACCCTCCGACCGAGATAGCAAAGCAGGCCGATCGCCACCAACAGGCCGATCAGCTTCGCGCCGGCCTCGATCGGCAGCCCCGAGATGCTCGCCAGGCTGAGCAGCGCCAGCCAGAGCGGGCTGGAGAAGCCTTCCACGCGAAGGCCGACGTTGAAGACGGGACCATATCCATCAACGACGTTGCGGGCATACCGAAACGTGATGAACGCGTCGTCGACCGTGTAAAACCAGACGGACGTGCACAGCAGGATGCACGCCATCGCCGCCGCCCACCAAGCGTGAGAAGATAGAGACTTGCCGACCGAAGACGCCATGAGCACCCGCCCCACGTCTTATCGACCGTCCAAGCGGGCCCGCCGCAGTCGCTCGGTCGCCCACGGCCACCTCGTGCGAGATTCCTATCTCGCGCGCACGATCCCGGGATTCCTATCCCGCGGGCGAGGGCGCGTACGACCGAAGTCCCAGGGCGGCTTGCGCTTCCGAGTCGCGTCGGCCCCCTGCGGCCGACGCCGCGACGCCAGGGCGGGTGTCTTGTCCTGAGCGTCCGCCGGGAGCCGGCCAGCCCGTGGCGGGTGGCCGGCGCCAACAGCCAATGCCGTCCTGCTCCATCATGCGCCGGCCACGGGGGCCCACGCTACGCCAACGGTCCGCCTATGCGCCGGCCGTACCGACCCCGACAAGCAGTCTAAGTATTCCCAATCTCCGCGTGGCCGCCCCCTCGCGCCCCAGATAGACTGACGCCATGGCTCACAGAGGAACCGGCAAGAAGAAGACGGCCCGTAGCAGCAGAACACGGGCCGACGCCAAGAAGTCTACGGCATCGGCCCGAGAGGAAGTCGCGATGGGTTCCACGCCAACGGCCGCGAATGCCGACAAAGACAGCGGG
>CAZERK010000593.1:0-2450 GCA_964514515.1 uncultured Planctomycetaceae bacterium | reverse complement strand
TCATGCTCGTGCGAGTGCCGGCGCGCCGGGATTGTCGCGCGATGCGCAAACGCGCTTCTGCGTCGCTGAGAACCTACGAGGCCCCCATTCCTTGCTTGCCCGCCGTTTTGTGCGGCCGCGTCGACGCTTACGCGCTATCGCGGGAGATGACCTCGTAGTTGTCGCGTTCGCCGAGGCCGCGGAGCGGATAGTCCTTCCGCAAGGGGTGCGCGCCGAAGCCCTCCCACGTCAGGATGCGGCGCAAATCCGGGTGTCCGTCGAAGACGACGCCGAACAAGTCGTACACCTCGCGCTCCATCCAATCCGCGCCCGGCCAGATGGAGACGACCGAAGGCACGCGCGGCTCAGGATCGTTGACGAAGCACTTGATCCATAAGCGGTGGTTGTGCGTGAGCGACAGAAGCGAGTAGACGACGGCGTAGCGGTCCGTCGCCTTCGGGAAGTTCAGGTAGTCGATGCCGAACAGGTCGCAGAGCTGCTCGAACCGCGTCCGCTCGTCGTCGCGAAGGAACCGCATGACCTCCACCAGACGGTCCGGCGCTACGCGTACGCACGTCTGATCGCCGGGCGTCTCGCCGCGAAGCATCAGCGGCGCCGCCTCAAAGGGAACCTCCGGAAAGCGAGACCGCAGGGCGTTCAGGATGTCGTCGGTGCTTGACATGACTACTTCGCGGCTCCGGCCGCGTCGGTCGCCCCGACGCTGAGGTCCACGGTCGGCTGGGCCGTCCAGCGCAGCCCCCGGCCGCGCTCCGTGCTGCGTTTGACGCCTTCCTTCTCGACGAGCCGCTGCAAGGCCATGATGCCCTCGAGCAGCGTTTCCGGTCGGGGCGGACAGCCAGGCACGTACACGTCCACGGGCAGGAACTGGTCCACGCCCTGCACGACGGCATAGGTGTCGAACACGCCGCCCGACGACGCGCAGGCGCCCATCGAGATCACCCATTTCGGCTCAGCCATCTGCTGATAGATGCGCTGGAGTACCGGCATCATCTTGATCGCCACGCGGCCGGCGCAGACGAGCAGATCGCTCTGCCGCGGGCTGAACCGCATCACCTCGGCCCCGAACCGTGCCAGGTCGTAGCGGCTCGCTCCGGTCGCCATCAGCTCGATGCCGCAGCACGCCGTCGCAAACGGCAGCGGCCACAGCGAGTTCTTGCGACACCAATTGATGCCGTGTCGGCGGACGAAGTCGACGATGGCGTCGAGCCGCGTCGTGAGAACGTCGTCGTGCGTCATGCTGTGCGGGTTCTGTTGATGCTTGTCCATCCGCGCATTCCTCGACGACGGCCCGCACGATCGCACGCGGCCCGCCGTCCATGACGGATCATAGCCGACGGCCTCGCGGCCCGCTCGTTCGCCATCCTGACCGTCCTGCCGCCGCGGCGCGTCAGTCGTATCGAAGGATGCCCTTGCCCCAGTCGTACGCGTACCCGATCAGCAGCAGCACGAAGAAGATGGCCATCTCCACGAACAGAAACGCGACGAGCGGCCCGTCGTGGGCGCCCTTCGCGTCGGCCAGCGTGACGACCCAGGGATACATGAAGACGATTTCAACGTCGAACAGCAGGAACAACATGGCGACGAGGTAGAAACGGACGTTGAACCGTTGCCGGGCGTCGCCGACGACCTCGACGCCGGATTCGTACGTGCTGTCCTTGACGGGTCCTCGCCGTTTGGCCTTGGGCAGGACGTGCGTGATGAGCACGATGGCGCCCGACAACGCCGCCGCCACGACGATGAGCACGAGGATCGGGCCGTAGCCCAACTCGGCCGCGTCAGCGAGCACCCCCTGCTGCACGAACTCGGTCATGGTCGTGGTCATGGTTGCGACGGCCCTCGCTTGCCGGCACGCGGCGGATCATCGCCTCCGCAGGCTGCGGCTCTATAGCGTAGCGCCCACGTCCGCGAACGCAAGCCTGCGTTTGACGACTCCCTTGCAAGGCCTCGTGACGATCTGCGGCGGTCGCGGCTGGGGCTTGGTCGGCAGAATTCGGAAGCGTGTCGCGGGACTCACCGTTCGGGCGTCCGCTCCCTCTTCCTTTCAGGGAGAGGGTCGGGGTGAGGGTGAACACAAGAATGGCCGGAAGGCTGCTTTCATCTGCCTCCTGAATTGGTCGTTCCCGCGTCGGGCTTGTCTTCAGTATCGATACGCGGGGCCGTCGTCGACCTTGCGTTGCCCTGGGCTGGGGTGAGGGGGGACATCGCTCTGATCTCGAGCCCCCTCACCCTTGCCCTCTCCCCCAGAGGGGGAGAGGGAATCCGCCAAAGCCTCTTGCAGACACGATGCCCCCCAGGACTGTCGCAGTCACCTCGCCAACTTGCCGCATCCGAGCCCCTTGCGTGGCCGGGGTTGACGCATTCTCATAATCCGAGCCGCGACAGCCGGTCCGTGGCGTCGCTTGGTCGCGTTCAGCGAGCGCGAGTCCATCCGAGCCGCGACCCGCCGCGGC
>CAZERK010000592.1:0-2460 GCA_964514515.1 uncultured Planctomycetaceae bacterium | reverse complement strand
CGCTTGGGCGACCTGGACGGCGACGACGACGTGGACGGCGACGACATCCAGGGCTTCGTCAGCGCCATGACGGGCACGTATCATCCGTGCGCGGACTTCAACACGAACCACCAGATGGACATGGCGGACGTCGAGGAGATGGTGGACGAACTGCTCGGCTTGTAGCCGAACGGCTCGCCCCGATCCTTCCATCGACAGGTGGGATATGCGATCAAGAGCCCCCGGCGCCGACACGGTGTCGGGGGCTCGCGCATTTGGCGGGCGTGTGGATGGGATGGAACCGCGATCTCACGCTCCGTCCGCGAATGGAAGCGGTCGGTCCGAGAAACCGTCTGAGGGGAGAACGGATGGAGAGGGTCAGGTTTGTTCTTGTTGCCGCCTGGCGTTTCTGCGGGGCCTGCAGAACGTGGCGGATCCGAGGGCGAGAGCGTGGCGAGCGCATTCGCGAAGACGACGGTGCTCGAAATCCAGCAGGTGTGGAGCAGCCGAAGAGGCTGGCTAAACCATCAGTCGGCGGGGCGCACGCGGCCGCGAGTCGCTCAAAGCGCAATCGGCAATATTGATACAGACCTACTAGACAGTCTAGCGGGACTATCAGGTCTGGCAGTCCGCTGTTATCGCTACCAAGTGGTCTGTCTCGCTGTGCGGCGCGCGGAGATTCCATCCGGTCGCGCAGGCCCTCAGGGCGTATGCGACCAGTAATGCCCTGGTTTTCCGGCGTTTTTTGAGCCACAGGCTTGACTGCTTCTGACCGATTCTGGTAGCATGAAACGCGATGCTGTGGGCCAAGGCAAAGACCTAGAAACGATCGACGCCGTAGGGCGGAAGGGAAAAGAGTGCGACCGACAGGGCCCGGTATCTCCCAGCAAGACGATTGTTGAACGCCACTATAGGCGCTGAGTCTGTAGAGGGTGGGGGTATGGACTTGGCTCATTCCGGGGGTCGTTCGGACTGACATCATCGTCGTGTAGTAGCAGAAAGGAGCGGGAACTCAGCCAGGGGAGGAGTCATCAAGCCAGAGTCAGTGTGGTGAGCGAAGGCGAATCAAGATCGCGGTCGTGTTCATGAAGCAACACGAGAAACGTAGCCGCCTGGACCGCAGGGTTCCGGGAGGCTGGTACAAGGAAACGTAAGTGCCTCATTTATTCCTGTTACATGGAAGGAGCAAGTCAATGACGAAGAGAACGTTCCTGTTGTTAGTCTTGGGCCTTTCGGCTTGCCTGTGTTGGGCCATCACCGGCACAGTCGCCGATGATCAGCCGGGGGCCCGGCCGGATGCCGACTCCGTTCGCTTGAACAATGCGACCGAGAAGGCCGAAGGCCATGTCGGGCAGACGCTTCCGACGGAAGCTCGGCGCGTCGCCCCGATGCCTGAGCAGATCGGTCGAGCTGCCGGGTCGAGCACCGTCCAGACGTTGAGGACGGCCGAGCGCTTCGGTGCGGCGGAATACCGCCCGGACCACGGGCTGACCGGTGGATTCTCGCGAAGCAGCGGACATCGAGCCGGCTCGGCCAAGCCGCTGCCCGTTGAGGTGCCGCCGTTCGTGGTGGCCGACGAGCGAGAGGGCCGCGGTGGCGGTCGCGCGTTGGCGGACTGCACGGGTCTGAGCGACTATGCGCAGCCTTTTGACAACGCGAATTTTGGCACGGCCCGGACCAGCGATGAGCAGGCCGGCATTGCCGTGGCCGAGGACCTCGTTGATGCCGGCGGCGTGGTGATGCCCATGCTGACGGCGCCGGTGACGACGATCCGGTGGTGGGGCATTTCGCTGGAATTCGATCCCACCGTTCCGGGCTTCGTCGCCTTCTGCGGCCAGGATGATGCGGCCCTCACGCCGTACATCTTCAAGTTCTACACCGGTACTTCGAGCGGACCTGGCGTCCTTCGCGCGACGCGCCAGGCGGCGCCCACGTCGATCGTGGACACCGGGACTTCCTTCTCGTTGGGCGCGAACGTCATGGAATACACGGCGACGATCGATCCGCCGGTCTGCCATGAGGATATCACGTGGATCAGCATCCAGCGCAAGACCGGCGCGCATGCCGCCAACGGCAATCCGTGCTACTTCCTGTGGGTGGATGAGGACTTGGTGGGATCGTACGATGACGCCGCTTATCAAGACGGCCTGGTCGAGACGGACCAGACGATCTGCATCGGCGTCTTCGAGGGTTCGACGGTCGGCGCTTGCTGCAATGAGACCGGGGCGGCCTACCAGGTTCCCGACGGTCCGGAGATTCCGAACTACGGCTGCGCCGAAGGCATCGATCTGTGCGACTGCGCCCAGCCGGGCCTGCGTTTCAGCACGGGCGACTGCGACACGGGCTTCACGCCCGCGTGCGGCTATGGCGCCTGCTGCTACCTGGACAATGATGTGCAGACGTGCGTCGAGGTAACCGAGACGGAGTGCACCACGCTGGGCGGTTATCGCTTCCGCATCGGCCAGGAGTGCCCTGAGGACA
>CAZERK010000591.1:0-2474 GCA_964514515.1 uncultured Planctomycetaceae bacterium | reverse complement strand
GCGACGGTGGTCGTCGTTCGCGTACACGACGGCGGCCCCGCGGTCTTACAGTATCTTGCGCGGGTGAAGCTTCGACCGAAGCCCGTCGTGGAGGTGCTCGACAAGCAGCCGTTCAACGGGCCGTTGGCGCTGCGCGTCGACTCGCGGCCGCAGACGATCGGCCGGGAGTTGGCAGGCTGCGTATTCGTCAGGCCGCTGTCCAATGGGCCCGGCGCGAGGGGTTCTGCGGCAAGGCGTCGGAGCAGGCCCCGTTCCTCGCGGGGCGTGGGCTGAGGATCTCCATCAAGCCGCCGAAGAAAGCAGGGCTTCGGTATGGACAGAGCCGGGAAATCGCCGTCAAGGAATGGCCTCTGGTGCAGTTGGTTGCCCTGTAGGCGCCCAATCGTGCAGCACCGGCTAATAGCCGGTGCGGTCACAGGCTATTAGCCGGCGCCACACGCATGATGTGTCGGCTCTGACTAACTGCGCTGGCGTGGCTGACCGTTCGGGCGATCGCGATGACGATACGAATGAGCGAACTGAAGCAAGGGCAGGCCGGGAGGATCGTGGACCTCCAGCAGACTGGCAGCATGAGACGGCGGCTGCTGGACTTAGGCTTCGTGCCGGGGACCTTGATCCGCCGCGTCATGACGAGCCCTGCCGGAGATCCGGTCTGCTACAACGTGCGAGGCGCCCTGATCGCGCTTCGGCAAAGCGATGCGATGACGATCACGATCGCCGTCTGACGCGCCGCTGGAGAAATCGGTCGAGTCTCAGGCGACGGAGATCGCCAACCAACGCGTAATCAGGTACTGGCATATGGGCTCATGCAATAGTTGCGTGGTCGGCTGCGACTCGCGAGACGACCATCCGTCGCCCTTTGTGCAGTTGGGCGGAACGGAGGATTACATCGTCGCGCTGGCCGGAAACCCGAACACCGGCAAGAGCACGGTGTTCAATCACCTGACCGGCCTGCGCCAGCATACCGGCAACTGGCCCGGCAAGACGGTCGCCCGAGCCGAAGGAACGTTCTCCCATGCCGGCAAGCGATTCCGGCTCGTCGACCTGCCCGGGACGTACTCGTTGCTCGCCGACAGCGTGGATGAGCAGGTCGCCCGAGATTTCGTTCTGTACGGCCGGCCGCATTGCACGATCGTCGTCTGCGACGCCACGGTCCTGGAGCGCAACCTCCACCTGGTCCTGCAAATCGTGGAGATTACGGACCGCGTCGTCGTTTGCGTGAATCTCATGGACGAGGCCGAGCGCAAGCGCATCGCCATCGACCTGCCCGCGCTCGAACGGGAGTTGGGCGTTCCCGTCGTTTCGACGTCCGCACGGCAAGGCCGCGGCATCGACACGCTCATCCAACGGGCGCACGAAGTCGCCTCGGGGCAGATCGTCTCCGCGCCAAGGCGCGGCACGTATGAGCCCCCTGTCGAGACAGCCCTTGAAAGACTGAGCGGCAGCCTGACCGCCGCATATCCCGGCATCGCCTGCGCGCGATGGATCGCGATGCGGCTTCTCGACGGCGACCCGCGCATCGAAGAGGCGATGGCGTCTGGAGTATTCGCCGCCGACGCGAACAGCCCGGGGCTCTCGGCGTCCGACTTGCAAGACCTCGTGCAGGAGACGGCCGAGCTTCGGCGGCAAATCGGAGGCGACCTGCACGACCGGATGACCGGCGCGCTCTACGCGAGGGCCGGCGAAGTTGCCGAGAAGGCCGTGCGCGTCGTCGGCAAGCCGGGCGCCGATTGGGATTTGTTCGCGGATCGAATCCTCACCAGCCGCTGGCTCGGCATCCCGATCATGCTGCTGGGCCTGATCGGCATCCTCTGGCTGACGATCACGGGCGCGAATCATCCCGGCGCGTTGATCGCCACCGTCCTGTTCTGGATTCAAGACCGATGGGCCGAGGGCATGGAGCACATCGGCGCGCCGTGGTGGCTCACGGGCTTCCTGGTGAGCGGCGTGTTCCGCGGCCTGGCCTGGGTCATCTCCGTCATGCTCCCGCCGATGGCGATCTTCTTCCCGATCTTTACGTTGCTCGAAGACGTGGGCTACCTGCCGCGCGTCGCGTTCAACCTCGACCGCGTGTTCCGTTGGAGCGGGGCCCACGGCAAGCAGTCCCTGACGATGGGCATGGGTTACGGCTGCAACGCCGCCGGCGTCGTCGCCTGCCGCATCATCGACTCGCCGCGCGAACGCCTCATCGCCATCCTGACCAACAACTTCATGCTCTGCAACGGCCGCTGGCCCACCATCATCATGCTCGCGACCGTCTTCGTGGCCGCGGCGTTTCCGCCGGCGTGGTCGAGCCTCATCGCCACCGGCTCCGTCGTGACCGTCACGCTGCTCGGCGTCCTCGTCACGTTCCTCGTGTCGCGGCTGCTCTCGCAGACGGTCCTCAAGGGCGAGGCCAGCCATTTCTACCTGGAACTGCCCCCGTACCGCAGGCCGAACATCCTGCGCGTCCTCCATCGCTCGTTTATCGACCG
>CAZERK010000590.1:1629-2475 GCA_964514515.1 uncultured Planctomycetaceae bacterium | reverse complement strand
GGGCGAGCTCGATCGGCAATTGGTCCATCACGTTGATCCAGGGCACCATCCCGCCCAACAGCAGCGACCACGGAGGCAGTTCGGACGGGACGAAGCTGCCTTCGACGATCATGCCGACGACGCGGCTGTGACAGGCCGCCGACTGCGCGATCGCCGGCAACGTGCCCAGCGAGATGCCGTAGATCACCACGCGCTCGGCGCCGGGCCGGTCGCATTGCTGCAAGTAGGTCAGGGCGGCATCGGCGTCCGGCAGGATCGTATCGAGGCTGGGCGTGTTCCAGTTCTCGCCGAAGCCCTGGTAGTCGTACACCATCACGTTGTAGCCGAGGCCGTGCAGGATCGTGTATTGGCCGTGCAGTCCGCTCCGGTTAGAGACGGCGCCGTGATGGATCAGGATGGTCAGCTTCGCCCCGTCGGCAGGCATCCACCAGGCGTGAACGGGCTGGCCGTGCGAGTTGGTCAGGACGACGTCTTCGTACGGCACGCCGATCCATGACGGGGCCGGCCCCAGCAGGTTGAACGTCGGCGGCGGGAACCGGCCCTGCTCATCGACGTAACACCCGCCGAGGCAGAAGACGGCCGCCAAGACCGCCGCTGCAGCCGGTTTCGTCCAGCGTCGTCCCCCTTCGAGACGCATCGCGGAGAACCTCCCCCTGAAAACTGACGGGAACGACGCACAATCGTGCCCGTTCCCTGCCGGCACGTGTTGAGCGAGAGCGCTTCCAAGTAGCGTCGCTCCCCTGCGGGCGACGCGGTTTCGCCAAGGCTAACCTGGCGCCCTATGCGTCGGCCGGAGGGGGCCGACGCTACACACTAAACACGGACGCAGCACGCGGCTGCATCCCA
>CAZERK010000590.1:0-1619 GCA_964514515.1 uncultured Planctomycetaceae bacterium | reverse complement strand
TTCGCGCGAGTTGAACAGACGCCGCCGATCTCAATGCGCCACAGATCCTCGGACCCAAGCCGGCCGGCGCACGTATCGAACAGAAGACCACGCTTATATCGGTCGTCGTCGGAGACGGCTCATCGCTTCGCCGCCGTCTGAAGGGAATTGAATGCTATGGGCATGGCACACGGAACCGCCCCATCACCAGCGCAGGATTCTTGGAGACCCGAAAGCCCAGACCCTCGTCTGCGTGCGTCGGGAAATGGTAGCCGTTGCGGACGGCCGCACGCAGGTTGTCGACGTTGTAGCTGTAGGCGCCCCCGCGCCAGCCGCGATAGGCATACGAACCCACCTGGAGCACGATGGATTCGTTCCATTCCCACGCGTTCCCGCCCTGGTCGAGCGTGCCATAGGGACTGTCGGAGAGCCCGAAGGTCCCCGCGATCGTTCGCCAGTAGGGACTGCCGATCGTGTAATCGCCGTCGTTGTAGTTCGCCGTGTTGCCCGTGTCGCCGCCCGGATTGCCGTTGTTTGGCGATGTGCTGCTGCTCATGGGGTAATCCCAGTAGTTGCCGGTCACGCCGTCGTTCTTGTGACACGCCGCCTTGTACCGCTCGTCTTCGCTGGTGACCGCCCGAAGCCAGCCGCTGTTGCGCTGAATCGTCCGGCCGTCATCGCCGTTGTAGCCGTTCAGCGTGTAGGCGCCGGCTTCCGTGGTGCCTTCGCCCTGCACGCCGGTCGGTTGACCATTGTGCAGCCAGTTCGCAAACCGGCAGGCGTCCCAATAGCTGACGTAGTTCACCGGACGATCGGCCCAGTCGTCCGCCACGCGGTACATGTAGCTGCCCCATGCGCCGGCGCGTTCGATCTTGCAGCCGTCGGCGCTCGACCCCATGTTCGCGTTGTACAAGCCGTACATGTCTTCCACGGCCACGGCGTTGAGAAACGCCGTGTACTGACCGGCCGTCACCTCGTATCTTCCGACGTCGTACGCGTAGGCCACCGCGCCGCAAGAGCGGAGCGGGCCGTAGCCGCCGGCCCCTTCGCCCGACAACTCCCCGGCATTGCCGGGATTGCCAACGGTGACCGTCTCGATCAAGACCGGCTCCAGGCACGGGTTGGGACTGCACGTCGTCTCGGCCCCCTGCCACTCGCCGCCGCAATCAACCTCCGTCTGAACGAGGCACGCGCCGTACGGATAGCAGCAGGCGCCGATCGGCTGCGGACAGGGATTCGGCACGCAGTCCGTCCAGGCGCCCTGCCAGACGCCTGCGCACTCGGCCTCCGTCTGCATCAGGCATGTGCCATCCGCGTGGCAGCACGCGCCGGGCGGCTCGGCGACGGCCCTCACGCCGACGCTGTAGTAGTAGCCCGCCGCGATGGCGACGAAGTCCGCGTTCGGCGGCGGCACATCGCATGGGCCGCTGTAGTTGGACCCCCAGGCCACAATCGAACCGTCGGTCTTCAGGCCGAGACTGTGGTAGCTGCCCGCCACAATGGCGACGAAGTCCGTGTTCGGCGGTGGCACATCGCATTGGCCGGCTAAGTTGTCCCCCCAGGCCACGACTGAACCATCGTCCTTCAGCCCCACGCTGTGGTAGACGCACGCCGCAACCGCCACGTAAACGGCGTTCGGC
>CAZERK010000589.1:0-2481 GCA_964514515.1 uncultured Planctomycetaceae bacterium | reverse complement strand
GGACGGGCCCGTTCGCGGCAACGGCAGCATCGTGCAGGAGGTGGAGGCGGCCTTCCGCGGCGCCGGCTGGAACGTCATCAAGGTGCTTTGGGGCGACGACTGGGACCCCATCTTCGCGGCGGATCACGAGCGCCAGCTGCATGCCCGCATGGCCCAGGTCGTCGACGGAGAATGGCAGCGGTACACCGTGGAGAAGGGGGACTACATCCGGCAACATTTCTTCGGAACCGATCCGCGCCTGGCGGCGCTCGTCGCGCACCTCAGCGATCGCCAACTGGAGAAGCTCCGCTTGGGAGGACACGATCCGGACAAGGTTCACGCGGCGTATCGAGCGGCCGTGGAACACCCGGGGCAGCCGACGGTCATCCTCGCACGGACGATCAAAGGCTACGGGCTGGGCGAGGCCGGCGAAGGCAAGAACATCACGCACCAGCAGAAGAAGCTCAACGAGCAGGAGTTGAAGGAGTTTCGAGACCGGTTCGACGTGCCCGTGACGGATAAGGAACTGTTGGCCGCGCCGTTCTGTCGGCCGCTGGAGGGCAGCCCCGAGAGCAACTATCTGCTCGAACGCCGCGCGGCGCTGGGCGGCTTCGTCCCGCGCCGCATGGTGAGAGCCCAACCCCTGCACGCGCCGGCGGGGACTCTGTTCGAGGAGTTCTTCAAGGGCAGCGGCGACCGGGCCGTCGCCACGACGATGGCGTTCGTGCGGATGTTGTCGAGGCTGCTCCAACACAAACGGCTCGGCCACCTGATCGTGCCGATCGTCCCGGATGAGGCCCGGACCTTCGGCATGGAGGCCCTGTTTCAGAAGTACGGCATCTACGCGCATGGGGGGCAGAAGTATGAGCCGGTCGATCACCACACGGTGATGTACTATCGCGAAGAGAAGTCCGGGCAGATTATTGAGGAAGGCATCACCGAGGCCGGCGCGATGGCTTCGTTCACGGCGGCCGGCTCGGCCTACGTCACGCACGGCATCAACACGATCCCCTTCTACATCTACTACTCGATGTTCGGCCTTCAGCGCGTCGGCGACAGCATCTGGGCGGCGGCCGACATGTGCGCACGGGGGTTCCTGCTGGGCGCGACGTCGGGACGAACGACGCTGGCCGGCGAAGGCCTCCAGCACCAGGACGGCCACAGTCACGTCCTGGCGAGCGTCGTGCCGAACCTGTTGGCCTACGACCCCGCCTACGCCTACGAGCTGGCCGTCATCATTGAAAACGGCATCCGGCGGATGTACGAGAAGCAGGACCGCATCTTTTACTACATCACGTTGGGCAACGAACCTTACGTCATGCCGCCCAAGCCGGAGGGCGTCGACGAAGGCATCCTGCGCGGCCTGTATCGCTTCCGCCGGGGCGAGCGCAAACGCAACTGGCCGCGCGTCCACCTGTTCGGCAGCGGCTCGATCCTCAACGAGGTCCTCCGCGCGCAAACGAATCTGGCCGAGCAGTATCACGTCTCGGCGGACGTTTGGAGCGTGACGAGCTATCAGCAATTGCGGCGAGACGCGCTGCTCGTCGAGCGTTGGAACCGTCTGCATCCCGGCCAGCCGCCCCGCAAGAGCTTCTTCGAGAAAGCGCTCGAAGGCGAGGCCTACCCCATCATCGCCGCCAGCGATTACATGAAGATCGTGGCGGACCAGGTTGCGCGATGGGCGCCGGCCGGCTTCACGCCGCTCGGCACCGACGGCTTCGGCCGCAGCGAGTCCCGGGAAGACCTGCGACGGTTCTTCGAGGTCAACGCGGAGTCGGTCGTCGTCGCTGCGCTGCACAGCCTGGCTCGAGCCGGCAGCCTCGATGCGTCGCGCGTCGAGGAGGCGATCCGCGCGTTCGAGGTCGATCCCGACCGCCCCGATCCGTCGCGTACGTGAGGCGGCCGCTCTTCGCCCTCTCCCTTCGAGGGAGAGGGCCGGGGTGAGGGTGCGTTGACATGGGTTGCACACCCCCCTCACCCTACCCTCTCCCCCAAAGGGGGAGAGGGAATCGCATCGCCGCGTAGCCGCGCGACGGGGGAGAGGGAGGGAATCGCATCGCCACGTAGCCGCGCGACGGGGGAGAGGGAATCGCACCGCCGCGTAGCCGCGCGACAAGTTGCTGCCGCGTTCCTGCTCGGCCGAGCGGGAACGCGGCCACTACGATCCGCGTCGCAAGATCGCGCACGGTGATCTGGTTCTTGTTTGCCGCGGATGCGCGCGGCCGAGATGCTGCTTCCCTATGAGTTCTCTGAAGAGGCGGCGTCGAGCGCAGCCGCTGGTTCGCCGTGGCCGTTGAGCAGTTCAAAGAACTTGCCAGTGGCGGCGCACAAGGCCGACACGTTGTAGCCCATGTACAGGGCTTGCGTGGCGATCTCCTGCTCTTGCGAGAAGATCTTCTCACGCCGCGAAAGCAGGTCGTCGATGCTGAGCGAGCCCTCGGTGTACTCCTGGATGCCGTACTTGAAGTCTTCCTCGTACTTGCTCAGGTTCTCGATCAACGC
>CAZERK010000588.1:0-2495 GCA_964514515.1 uncultured Planctomycetaceae bacterium | reverse complement strand
ATTACCTGTTCGGCGGCTTGACGCCGACCGTTCAAGGAGAACCACAGGATCAACCTCACAACGTTCAGAGCCATACCGAAGGCTTGCCGATGCCTCCAGTCGGCCTTGCCACCGCGGCGCGAGATGAGCGCGTCCCTAACGATGGACTCGATGTCACGCAGCGCCAGGTCTATGAGTACCCGTGGATTCCTGGCAAGATCACGCTCGATGGCCAGGTCATCTCGCAACTCATGGGCTGCGAATGCTCCTTCTATCAAGGCATCAAGCGCAGGACTCGGCGCAACCGCGGGCGGAGCAATCCCCTTTGGCAGTTCATCTTCCGACTCGGACATGTGGCACCATCCTTGCCCACCGCCAAGGCGGGCATCCGCGCTGCCGTCGCGCGTCACGTCGGATGGTACCGCTTTGGCGGCACGAGGGACAGCGGACGGCGGTGGCTACGCGCCTGCCCGGATCAGTATGCTGAATGCGGGTCGATGACGCTCGTACGGCAAACGGCCAGTTGCCTCAGGAGAGTCATTGCCCAGCCCCCGCTCCATCATACCGTCAGTACCCCAAGATGGCCCTTCGCCGACGTTCATCGGTCGCGCTCGCCGCGATGCCGGTGCCGCGATGCCTGACGCTGGGACCCAACTTCGGCCCTGCGTCTTGCCATCGATTTCACGGAACACGCTACCCCTGCAACGCTCGCGCGTTCCCCCGAAAACTACCTCCAGTGTTTACAGCGGGATGTTCGTCGCCTCCAGTTCCATGACGAACGACGACACGCCATCGGGATTGCGGTAAGTCGCTTCCAACCGGACCAGTCCTACCTTCGGATGAATCCACTTCGTCCCGCTCTCGATGGATGTACCTGAGGAGTCGCCGCTGGTCGCAGCATACTCAATGACGAACGTCTCGAAACGGCCACACGGCACGTCCACAACCTCGACGCCGGTTACAGAGGCGTTCCCCGATTCGGTGGAGCCGTCATCAAAAAGGACAACGTCCGATGACATCGCAAGGCCGACCGTCACGACGCCTCCTTCAGGCGAGGACTGCTCTCCCGATGTGGGCGAGATGACGTATCTCATCCTCCCGTCTTTGCCGCGAGCCAAGGTCAGGGAGGTGAAGCCGGTAGAATCGCGCCCCAGCACCGTTGTCGAGACAAACATCTTGGGTTCGATCGGGAATCCGTATTGCGTGCGCTTGGTGGACTGCGAAGTTGCGACTTCGGCCACCGCGTCGGGAATTCGTTCGTCCTGGTATGGAACAATGATGGACTCCACTATGCCCTCTGCATGGACCCCGTTGGTGGCGTTATCGAGCACGAAGGACCATCTGTACGTTTCGCCAGGGGTGGATGACGACAAAACGTTGCCGCCCAGCGGGATTGTCTCGCGCGGGATGACGGTCACAGTGGTTCCGCAACCGACCGCAGCGAGGGCAAGTACGAACGTTGCTGTTCGCTGCATAACAGACCCCCTTGGATGACGGGCTCCCATCAAGAGATGAACACCTCGCTTATTGTAACAAACGGCATCCGCAACCGCAAGCGTATGCAGCACAAGGGAAGGAGGAAGTCTAGTCGTCTTGGTCGGCGTCCTCGTCAGCGGTCAAGACCAACACCCAGGCCCGGATCACCACTATTATCAGGCTCACCGTCCACACCAATGTCATCACCGCCACAGCGATCATCGCCAGCAGCATCACGATCTTGAGCATCTCGACCAGCATCACTCAGTCTCCGGGTCGGGGTCATCGGCCACCTCCGCGTCGATCTCGCGGCGCTCAATCAACAAACCGCCGCCCCTGACCAGCGCCGTCGACCGCGACCTCTCGCTGCTCCATGCCGAAGTAGCCGACTTGGCCATGTGGCTGATCTAGTCGCCCAGCCAGTCGCCAAGCAGTGCGCCGAGGGTGAGGGACGCCGCCGTCCGGGTGACGCTTTCACCGTGGCGGTTCCAGAATCGAGCGGCCTTGCGGCCCAGGCCTTCCGTTTTGCGAAGCTGCGCCTCCGACGCGATCAGTTCCATCCCCAGCGTCCTCTCCAATGTGTCTACGCCAGGGGCGCACACGATCGCGCTTCCAACGGCTGCGAGTTCTTCGTCGGAGAGGTCCTTGAGTGCTTTCTGAATCTCCGTGATGTACATGGCATCTTCCCTTATCAAAAAAGTGCTTGTTTTCGGACTGCCTATTTCACATAGCAGGAGAAGACGGCGAACTGAAGGCGGTCGCCCCCGACGGGGCGCACCGCCGCTGGTCTATCCGGCAAAGCGAGCCTACCGTCGACGACCGAGATAGCCGCAGCCAGCGATGGCCGCACCAAGGCCTGCCAAGCCGCCGGAGACTCCCGATGGGGGCTTGTTCCGCCCACAATCCTCAAAGCGGGAACGGCCATCAAACCGAACGGGCCAAGGCGGGGCAGAAGCAGGACAATTCAGAAACGCGAGCAGGCCGTGCTGAACGGCCTCTACCCGGCAGCGGGAGCGGTCGCTGCGGCGGGAGGCGACTCC
>CAZERK010000587.1:0-2496 GCA_964514515.1 uncultured Planctomycetaceae bacterium | reverse complement strand
GGAGGTTTCCAAGCGATGGACCCCAAACCGTCGTGCTGTCCGGCCGCCGATCCACGCGACAGCCCAGGCGTTCCAGCACGTCGACGAAAGCCCAGTCGCCCTGGCAGCTCGACGTGCCCAGCCCTTGGACGGTGACTCGCCCGCCGGTCAGAGCGGCCGCCGCGAAGAAGTACGACGCGGCCGTCGCATCCGGCTCGACTTCGTAGCGGCAGGCCCTGTAGGTTTGGCCCCCGGGCACGACGAACTTCGCCATCCGGTCCGTCGCGGCCACCGCGCCGAAGCAGTCCATAACGGAAAGCGTCATCCGCACGAACGGCTCGCTCGGCAGCGTGCCTTCGACGTCGATCAGGACATCTCCGCTCGCCCGAGGCGCCGCCATCAACAGCGCCGAGACGAACTGGCTGGACTCCGGTCCGCGAAAACGAGCCGTGCCTCCGCGAAGCCCTTTGGCGTGGACAACCAGGGGACAGCGGCCTTCGTCGTCCTCGCAGCGGATGTCAGCCCCGAGGTCGCGAAGCGCCGCTATCAGGCCGCCGAGCGGCCGAGCCCGCATCCGCGGGACGCCGTCGAGGCGATAGGAGCCGTACCCCAGGCAGCAGGCGGCAGTGAGGAATCGCATGGTCGTGCCGGCATTGCCGCAGAACAGGTCCGCTTCGTCTGCAGGCCAATGGCCGCCGCGACCACGGACGACCGCTCGTTTCTCGCAGCGATCGAGGCGTACTGCCGCGCCCAGTTTGGCTAGCGCGGCGGACATCAATTCGGTGTCATCCGCCAGCAGAACGCCGTCGATTTCCGAGATGCCGTCGGACAGGGCGGCTAGCAGGAGGGCGCGGTTGGTCAGGCTTTTGCTTCCCGGGAGCCGTACCGTCTGATCGACAGGCCGGTCGACAGGTTCGAGCGTTATGAAGTCCGCCTCGCTCATGAGAGCGATGCTACCGCGCGCCATGGTCCACCGCACGCCTTGAAACGGTGCGAAGCGGCAGCCGTTGCGGTATCACCCGGGTTTCTGAAGCGGCGAGACATGGACATTGGGTCGAAAACAGGGAGACCACCGGCGTCGGCCGATATATTGAGACAGGCATGAACGCGATTGGACCTTCAGGCGATATCCGCCGCATCGGCGTCGTGAGTACCGGACGGGCAGACGCCGGCATCTACCGGCCGCTGCTCACGGCGTTGGCTGGCACGGGCCTCTACGACGTGCTTTGCTTCGCCGGCGGCACGCATCTGGAGAGCGAGTTTGGCCGCACGCTGGACGACCTTGCCGACCTGCAGGGCGTCGAGTTGATCGCCGTGCAGCATTTCGTTCCCGGCGATGAGCCGGCTCAGGTCGCGGCGACCGCCGGTCGGGCCGTCGAGGCTTTTTCGCAGGCCTTCGCCCGGGCCTCGCCGGACCTCGTATTCGTTCTGGGCGATCGGACGGAGATGCTCGCCGCCGCTCTGGCCGCGCTCATCCATCGCATCCCAATCGCCCACCTTCACGGCGGGGAGACGACGGAGGGCGCCTACGACAACCAATGCCGCCACGCCATCACGAAATTGGCCCATCTGCATTTTCCGGCGATACAGCCGTGCGCGGAGCGGATCGTCTCGATGGGAGAAGCGCCTTGGCGCGTTCGGACGGTCGGGGCGTTGGCCTTGGACGCCCTATGCGTTTTTCGCCCGCAGCCTCGTTCGGACCTGCTTGCCGGACTCGGCCTTGATCCTTCCATGCCGATGATCGTCGTTGCATACCACCCCGAAACGCTGGCAGCCGAACCGCCCGCCAAGCAGATTGCCGAGCTGCTTGCTGCGATCGAGCCGCTGGATGCCGGTTTTCTGCTGATCCGCCCAAACGCCGATGTTGGGCATCGAGCGGTCGCGGAGGCCGTGGATTTCTTTGCCGTGTCGCGTCCCCGCGCCGTCGTCGTCCGCTCGCTCTCTCAAGCCACGTATTGGAGCTGCCTCTCTCACGCTCAACTGCTCGTCGGCAATTCCAGCGCGGGCATCCTGGAGGCCGCCAGCTTCCGGCTGCCCGTCGTCAACGTCGGCGACCGGCAACGCGGGCGATGCCGTGCGTCGAACGTGTTGGACGTCCGATGCCGACGCGAAAACATCCGCGATGGCGTCCGCAAGGCGGTGGATCCCACGTTCCGGCAATCGTTGCAGAGCCTCGCCAACCCCTACGGCGACGGCCATGCCGCGGAGCGAATCCTCGCCGCTCTGCGCGAGTTGCCGTCGCGTCAAGACTTGCTGACCAAGCGATGAGGCCGCGCCGCGCCGACCGGCTCGGCGACGAGGCCAGGCGAAGCCCCGCTGGGACCTCTCCCGATTCGGGGACGCTCTACTGTGGCGGACGCTGCAATCGAGCCGCCGCGCCGCAGATGAGGAGGGTCGCCGACCCGGCGCGCGAAAGACCAAGCGGCATGGCGGGGCGGGTTCCGAGGAGCGCGGCGCGCACATTTGCCAACATCGCGACCGAGGAGGCGACGGAGTCCCTCCTTCCGCGGCACCGTT
>CAZERK010000586.1:0-2498 GCA_964514515.1 uncultured Planctomycetaceae bacterium | reverse complement strand
CCATCGCCTTGGGGTGCGGGACCGTCGGGTTCGCACAGAGGGCGTGGTTCAAGAACTGGTCCCACGGGTTGCCCGCATACGCATTCGTGTCGAACAAGTCGACCGGCGTGAGCAACTTACCAATGCGGAACTCGATCTTGTTGTCGAGGAAACGCTGTCCGTACCACCACTTGTCGAGGAAGAACTCATGGTCGCCATTCGCGATGGCGTAGGACGTGGACGTCAGCGCGCCCGTGTTCGCTTGCTGCCCGTTGTTGTAGCTGGACTTGCCGCGGATGAAGAAGAAACCGCCCGGCACCAGCTTCATCTTGTCGAGATCCAGGTACAGGTTCAACCGCAGGTCACCATTGAAATCATCCGCGTTGTGCGTCTCCAGACCCCCGCGGAAGTTCTGCTGCCATACGGGCACGTAGATGATCGAGAAATCGATTCCCGTGTCATCCATCCACGTCCGAATGCCGCCCCAGTCCCCCGTCGCGCGCTTCGACGTCCACAAGTCAAACGGCGGCGACGACGCGGTCTCTGACTCCGCGACAATCTCCTGCCCCGCGAGATCACCGGGTGCAGGCGCATTCGCGTCAAACGCCAGACTCATCGGCTCCGACTCCGCCCTCTCCGATGACAGAGCCTCCTGCCCGACGGCCGCACTCGAAACGAGGCCGACAAAAGCAAGCGTCGCCACGATGGCCATCACCGGACCGGGAAGTCGGCGTGATATGGACATTCGGAGTCTCCTAATGCTGAGTAGCAGGAACCATCGCCGCACCGACGCGCCCCGCGCGGACGTCGGACAGAGAAAAGTGCCTAGGAATCGCTCAAGGACCATCATCGGGCTTCCTTGCCGCGCTGGTCAGGCCCCTGACAGGCCTGCGATCCGCATACTTAAGGCGGTACCTTTACCCCGGATGTCCCGCCTGTCAAGAGAAAACTGGACCCCAAGATCAGCTCGTCTCACTTCCAACTAAGTGCCAAGAAAGGAAGATGGATTCTCCAAACGATGCTTCTCCTCCTGGCGGCCAGCGCTCGAGTCTGCAGCCATCTCGCGAGGCTAGCCGCGCCCGGCTGACGAACGTCGTGCGTATCCTCAGAGGCCGGGCAGCCATCGCCACTCCTTAGGGACACGGGCTTGCCCCGCTTCGCAGCCAGGGCTGACACATCGCGGCGGCTACTTCCTCCGTCTATGATGTCTTCGCGCCATCCGAGACCGAGGCGGACGCCAAGCCGCTTGCCTCGTCGGGGGGCAAGCCGGAGACTGCCCGGTTTGAGCAAGACCAGAACCTGGGAGACCCAAAACACGATGCCCTCACATCATCAGACGGCGGACCGCTGTTGCATCGTCCTAGCGACGGTCACGCTTGCGCCCCTTACGCTCCTCGCGGCTCTTTTTACCGAGACCCGGGCCGACTCCACCGACCGGTTTGTATCGAGAACGCGGCAACTCACGTTCGAGGGCCGCCGCGCCGGAGAGGGGTACTTCTCGCCGGACGGGAGGAAGCTCATCCTCCAATCCGAGCGCTACCCCGGCAATCCGTTCTTCCAAATCTACGTTCTGGATTTGGTCAGCGGGCGTTGTCGGCTGGTCTCGCCCGGCGTGGGGCGAACGACCTGCTCCTTCTTCAGACCGGGGACCGACGAGGTCGAGTTCGCCTCAACGCACCTCGACCCCCAGGCCAAGGAGAGGCAGCGCCAGGAGTACGAAGACAGGGCGCGTCCTTCCGGTAAGCACATCCCGTGGGTCTACGACGAATTCTTCGACGTCTTCGCCTGCGATCAGCACGGCCGAAACCTGCGCCGCTTGACAGACGAGTTCGGCTATGACGCCGAAGGGGCATATTCGCCCGATGGCAAGCAGATCGTGTTCACCTCGCTTCGAGACGCCTATCCGCTCGAGAGACTAACGCCCGAACAGCGGAAGATGTGGGGCACGCAGCCAGCCTACTTCGCGGAAATCTACGTCATGAACGCCGACGGCTCCGACCAGAACCGCCTGACCGACTGGCCGGGCTACGATGGCGGCCCGTTCTTCACCGCCGACGGCCAACGCATTATCTGGCGGCATTTCGACGAAGGCGGCATGTTGGCGGACGTCTATACGATGAAGACCGACGGCAGCGATCGCCGCCGATTGACGGACTTCGGCTGCATGTCCTGGGCGCCGTTTATGCACCCGTCGGGCGAATACGCGATCTTCACCGCCAACAAGCTCGGCTTCGACAACTTCGAGCTCTTCATCGTCGATGCCCTCGGTGAGAAGGAACCGGTCCGCGTCACGTACACCCCGGGCTTCGACGGCTTGCCCGTCTTCAGCCCCGACGGCAACACGCTCTGCTGGACCACGAATCGCCCGACCTTGGAGTCCCAGCGGGGTCAACTCTTCATCGCTGACTGGGACGACCCGGCCGCTCGGGCCGCCGTCAAGGCCGCCCCGCCGCGCCGCACCGCGCCGCCAGCGCCCAGCGCGGCGTCTAGCAGCAGCAAGGCGTCGACCGAAGCAACAG
>CAZERK010000585.1:0-2500 GCA_964514515.1 uncultured Planctomycetaceae bacterium | reverse complement strand
CGGCGACGCTCGACAACAGATTGGACCGCTGGACCGGCTTGGTAACGAACTCGTCGCAGCCCGCCGCCAGGCATTTCTCACGATCCGCCGCCATCGCGTGGGCGGTCAGCGCGATGACGCACCCCTCGTAGCCCCGTTCACGAAGTCTGCGCGTGGCCTCATAGCCGTCCATGACCGGCATCTGCATGTCCATGAGTATCAGATCGTATGGCGTGCCGGCAGCTTCTGCGGCTGCGACGGCGTCGAGCGCTGCCTGGCCGTTTTCGGCTAGCTCTACCTCCACGCCGGCCTTCGTCAGGATGAACTGGATCAGCCGCTGATTGTCGACACCATCCTCCACCAAAAGCACGCGACCCGAAACCGTCGTCGGCGCGTCGACGTCCAAGCGCGTGCTTTCGGCGCGCGCTCGCAACGGAGGCTCTTGGTGCAGGACCATCCTGATGTCCTTGAGCGATCCGACAGCGATGTGCAGGCGGAAGGTGGTACCTTGTCCGGGCGCGCTCTCCACGCAGATGTCGCCGTTGAGCATCTCGGCGAACCGTTTGCTGATGACGAGGCCCAGGCCGCTGCCGCCGAACCGACGCGCGGTGGAGGCCTCGGCCTGTCCGTAGGGCTGGAAGAGCCTGGCGATCTGTTCGCGGCTCATGCCGATTCCCGTATCGGTTACCTCGAACTCCAACAAGGGAGCCGCGTCCCCTCTCCGCACCAGCCGCGTCACCACGCGGACGCTGCCGGACTCCGTGAACTTGATGGCGTTGCCAACGAGATTGATGAGAATCTGTCGCAGACGCGTCGGATCGCTCTCGATGGTCTCCGGCAAGGCTCCCTCATGGATGACCCGCATGTCGAGCCCCTTGGCGATCGCTCGAACTGACAGCAGCGAGCGGACGTCCTCCAACACCTGAATGGGCGAGCATCGGATGCGCTCGACCTCGAGCTTGCCGGCGTCGATCTTGGAGAGGTCCAGCATGTCGTTGATGATCTCCATCAGAAGCTGCCCATTGCGGAGAATCGTATCGATGGCCTCCTTTCGCTCCGTCGTGCCGCCCTCCGCGTCGGCCTCGGCTCGGAGGATTTCCGCAAAGCCCAGAATGGCCGTCATAATGGAGCGAATCTCGTGACTGACCGTCGCCAGGAAGTCGCCCCTCGCCTGGTTGGCCTGCTCGGCCAGGGCCTCGGCTTGGCGTGCGTCCTCCTTATCCTGCTGGAGTTGGCGCATAAGCCTTTGGAGACGCCCGTTGACCACCGCGAATTCGGCGTTGATGCTGTGAAGCTTGACCATGTGCTCGGCATAAAACGCGCTGAGCCGGATGATCCGCTCGGCGGCTTCGATGCGCGCCAATAGCTCGCGCCGGTCAAACGGCTTCGTGATGTAGTCGTCGGCGCCGGCCTCAAAGGCAGTAACCACGAGATCGGGCTCATTGTTGGCGGTCAGGAATAAAACGTACGTGAAGGCCGCCGTGTCTGCGGAGCGAATCCGCCGGCACAGCTCAATGCCATCCATCTCCGGCATCAGCCAGTCCGTAATGACCAACGGCGGCTCGTGCTCGCGCACGAGCGCCATCGCCTCCACGCCGTTGCGCGCTTCGTACACGACGAAACCGCGCCTTCTCAGATAGCCGCCCAGCAGCATCGAGATGGACGGATCATCATCCACCAACAGCACCTTGATCGGATCCTTGCTCTTGAACATCGTCTTCGCCGCCCCCCAAAGGAATCACCGGCAGGCATCTGACCCACCTGCCCGATCCGAGTCGCGGCGCCCGGCCGCCGGCCATCACACCGACCTCTTGCCCGCCGTCGCTCTCACAACATGGCGCGGAGAAACGCTGCGGCCGGGCGCGCGGTCCCATCGATCGCGAACCCCGACCAGAAAGGAACGCAGCTCTGCAAACCGGCGCATACCTGAGTGCGCCAGCCAGGCTGTGCATGGGGCATATCGGTCGGTTGCATTTATGACTTGGGCTTGCGGCTTCGCGGTCCCGACCGGCTGTCGTCCCGGAAGCCCGCCGACCGCATGCGGCGCAGATCCGGAGCTTGCGCCGCAAGCGTCCGCGACGGTCAACCCGATGGCGCGCCCTCCCGCTGCGCGTTGCCCAGGGACGCTTCTACCAGACCTGTTCCGAGGTCGCACGTGTCGGACAGGATGCTCCAGGAATGCCACGTGGATCGTTTGCAGCCGCGCGTCCGTCAACGCAGCGGAGCATGATGCCCGGACTGGAGTCCGGGGTCGTTCGGTGGTTTGAGTCGGCTTCTTATGGGCACGGCCTGGACGGGATCGTGCGCGCTGAGCGCGCCCCACGCCCGGGCGGACGCTGCGAACAGCCGGGACTGAAGCTGCCTCAGAAGATGAAACGTCTCTGACGGGAGCATTCTGGGACGTTTGGCATCAAACCGGCAGATCGAAGATTCCGAGGCCGCTTGGATAAGAGGCCGCTTGGATAAGAATCCGCGTGGGCGAAGTCCGCTGTTCCTATCTCGGCACAGCCCGAACGCGGGC
>CAZERK010000584.1:0-2529 GCA_964514515.1 uncultured Planctomycetaceae bacterium | reverse complement strand
CTACGGTTGCGTGCGCCGGCCGCGGCCGGGCCGCCGCGTAGGTGTTTTTGCCAGCTCACGGTTGCATGCGCCCGTAGCGGCCGACCTCCCGGGCGGCCGTCTTCCCCTCGGTCCGGCCGAGCAGGAGTTCGGTCGCTACTCGGCCGGAGACCGCACGCAGCCATGAAATGCCGCAGTAGGCTCCGATGGGCGACTGCAACAATCAGAAGGCATCGGCGTGGACGACTTGTGGCAGGCCGTGATTCTCGGCGTCATCGAAGGGCTGACGGAGTTCCTGCCCGTATCCAGCACGGGGCACATGATCATCGCCATGCCCTGGCTCGGCGTGGAGAGCGCGGCGGCTCCGTGGCCCGCGTTTCTGTACTTCATCCAGATCGGGGCCATCGCGGCCGTCGTCCTCTATTTCTGGCGGCGGTTGTGGCGGCAGGTGCTGCGTCGGCCCGTCGGCGGTTGGTGCAACCATCTGATCGTCAAGCTGTTCGTCGGCGTGCTGCCCGCCGTCGTCGTCGGGATTCCCCTGGACGATCTCGCCGAGAAGTATCTGGAGAAGCCCTTGCCGGTCGCCGTTGCTCTCGTGCTGGGGGCGATCCTCATGGTCCTCATCGAGCGGCGCAGGCAGCGCACGCCGGGGCCGTCGATCGAACGAGTCTCGCTCCGCCATGCCGCGCTGATCGGGCTGGCGCAATGCGTCTCCATCGTTCCAGGCACGAGTCGGGCGATGGCCACGATCTTCGGCGGGATGCTCGTCGGTTTGCCAAGGGCGACCGCGGTCGAGTTTTCGTTCTACCTGGCGATTCCGACGCTCTGCGGGGCCGGCATGTATCGCCTGGCGAAGGTCGCGTCGAGCCTGTCGCGTTCGGACGCCACGCTCATGGCCGTTGGTTTCGTCGTTTCGTTCGTCGTCGCCTGGGCCGTCATCGCAGGCTTCATGCGCTACGTCCAGACGCGGGCAATGTATCCCTTTGCGGTCTATCGCGTGCTATTGGGCTTGATCGTGCTTGGATGGTGGCTGCGGGAGGCGACAGGCGCGCATTGCACGTGGGGCGCGGCTGGATGGCGCGCGCTCCCCTGCGGGTCGCGCCTAAACGGCCGTGCTGTCCAGCAGCAGAGGCAACGCGCTTCCCCTTCAGGTCTCGTCAAAAGCGACCGGGCTATCCCGCCAGCAGATCGGCCACGCGGTTGCCGAGCGCGCCCCGCAGCTTCGCCAAGGCGCGAAGCTCGATTTGTCGGACGCGCTCCTTGCTCAAACCCAGGTCACGGCCCAGTTGTTCGAGCGTCTTCGCCTCACCGCCGCGAGCGAGTCCGAAATGATGCGTCACGATGCAGCGTTCCCGATCGTCGAGGACGCGCAGGCCGCCGGCGACGGCCGATCGGACGGATTCCTGGTCGACCTCGACCGACTCCGCGCCGCGGCCACGGTCGCCCAAATCCGCGAGTAGTTCGTCGCGGCCCGTCTGAAATCGGGTCATCCGGGTCGCCTCTTCGGGGACGGATCGGGCGTAGCCGCGCATGATGGCCCAACTCGCGTAGGTGCTGAAGCGGAATCCGCGACTGTAGTCGAATTTCTCCACGGCGCGCATCAGCGAGATGTTGCCGTCGCTGATCAACTCGAAGAGCCGCTGCGACGTCTGCCCGGGCAGATGCCGCCGGGCGATGCTGACGACGAGCCGCAGGTTGGCTCGGATGATGCGGTTCTTGACTACGGTCGCTTCATCGAGCAGGCGTTCGACCGCCGCCACGTCCTGTTCGGCCGCCGCCGCCGGATCGTCGGCGATGCGCTGCCTGAGAAGCTCCGCCTGGTGCCGGAGGAAGTTCATCCTGCGGAACAAATCGCGCTCTTGCTCTCGACTCAGCAGCGAGGCGCCGTACAGCTCCTTCAAATAGGTCGGGAGGCTGCTCGGCATGTGCGCGAGCACGGCCTCGCGCGGCGCGCGGGCTTCCTCCTCGCCGTCCCCCCTCGCCGGCTGCGAGAGAATTCGCCGCTCCGCATCCGGCGCGTCGAAGCCCTCGTTGTACATGTAGGCGATGGCCGAGGCGGCGATCTCGTCGGCTCGAGCGCGCGTCAGTGCGCGGCGGATGTCCGCCTCAGTCTTGCCGAAGCGACTCGCCAGCGTCGAGAGCGAGTCGCCCGATCGGTACGCATCGAGCATCATCGCTGCTGGCTCGATCGGCCGGGACAGACCTGAACGGTCGAACAGGGCCGTCTCGGGGTGCGTTCGGTCGAATCGTCGAAGCGTGTAGCGGATGGTCTCTACCGCTCGGCCGCTTTCCTTCGAAAGCTGGACGGCGACGGCGTGCAGGCTCTCGGCGCCGGCGGCGACCCGTTCTCGGGCACGGGAAACGAGCCGGTCCTTCTCGGCCGCGTCGAGCAGGTGGAACGCTGCGCCGCGTCGCACGAGATCCGCATGCCGAGCGGCAAACAGGTCGACCATCTTCGCGCTGAAGCCCAGACGCGGTCGACCATCCGAGTCGGCATACCAGCAGCCGGCGAGGCCGCGCCGCCGCCATCGCGAACTCGTCTTCGTGGAG
>CAZERK010000583.1:0-2534 GCA_964514515.1 uncultured Planctomycetaceae bacterium | reverse complement strand
CGCCTGTCCGTCCGCAGCCTCCGCACCCCAATGCCGCTGCGGCGATGCCCTACCGCCCCTATCTCAGTTCCTTGACGCCCTTCTTGCCGGCGCCCGTCTTCCGCGGCCCCTTGCGTGTCCGAGCGTTCGTCCGTGTTCGTTGCCCCCGCACCGGCAAGCCGCGGCGATGACGCAGTCCTCGATAACTCTGGATGTCCTTCAGCCGGGCGATATTCTGCGCGACCTGTCGGCGCAGTTGTCCCTCCACGATGTAGTTGCGGTCGATGATAGCGACGATACGACTGATCTCGTCGAGCGTCCGGTGCTTCGCACGCAGGCCCGGATCGATGCCCGCATCCTTCAAAATCGCACGACTGTGATGCAGGCCGATGCCATAGATATAGGTCAGCGCGTACTCCACGCGCTTGTCGTTTGGGATGTCTACACCGGCTACACGCGGCATCGATCGTCTCCTGACTTCTGACCGCCCTGTCTTACCCTTGCCTCTGCTTGTGCCGCGGATTCGTGGAGCAGATCACCCGCACCACGCCCCGACGCCGCACGATCTTGCAGTTCTCGCAGATTCGGCGAACGCTACTACGAACCTTCATCGCTCGACTCCTCACGTCTTCGACCGGTCCCGAGCCACCGGCGCGGACTCGCGTGCTCGATGCGGACGGCCGTCGGTCAACACGTCGGCGCCCCCTGGCGTCACCGCAATCGTATGCTCGAAGTGCGCCGATAGGCTCCCGTCTGACGTCACCTGCGGCCAGCCCGTTGAGTCGCCAGGCCGAACGTCCGCCGTGCCCGCGTTCACCATGGGCTCAACCGCCACCACCAAACCCGGCTCCAGCCGGAAATCCGGGGATCGCCGCGAGGCGCTCGCGTAGTTGGGCACCTTGGGGTCTTCGTGCATCTCCTGCCCGATCCCGTGTCCGACGAAATCGCGCACGACGCTGAAACCCGCTCGCTCCACGTGCGCCTGCATCAGCCGAGCAACTTCGCTCCACATGCGCCCCGGCCGTATCTCCCGAATCGCCAGGTCCAACGCCTCGGCGGTCACGCGCAGCAACCGGGAGGCCTCCTCGCAAACCGCGCCGACCGGAATGGTCGTCGCCGCGTCCCCGCAGTAGCCGCTTTTCCGAACGCCGCAGTCGACGCTGACGATATCTCCCTCGTGCAGCTCGCGTTCCCCGGGAATCCCGTGCACAACCTCCTCGTTGATGCTGACGCAGATGGCCGCCGGAAACGCAAACCGCGCCGCCGGCGAACAGACGCCCTTGAACAACGCCTCGCCGCCCGCGGAGAGAATCATCTCTTCCGCCACGCGCCCCAACTCCGCCGTACGAAGCCCCGGCCGCACCATCTCGCGCATGCGATCCAGAACCTCATGAACGATCCGTCCGGCCGACCGGATCAACTCTATCTCGCGAGAGCTCTTCAACACAACCATCTTCAGCCCGCTCTGCGAGAATCAGGTCGCCCGCAAGGCCCCGACTCGCCTACAATGATCGACAGACTTCCTCAATCGCCGCCGTCACCTTCTCCATCGCGCCGCTGGCATCGACAGGCTGCAGCACGCTCCGTCCTTTGTAGTACGCCACAAGCGGCTCGGTCTCTGCATGGTAAGTCTCCAGCCGCTGCCGGACGACCTGAGGGTCATCATCCTTGCGTCGCGTCAACGCCGCGCCGCAATCATCGCAAACGCCCGCCTTCGTGGGCGCCGAGAACAACTCGTGGTAGATGCGGCCATCCTTCGGACAGGACCATCGCCCCGTCAAACGCCGGGTGACGTCCGCATCCCCCACTTCCATGTTGATCACCGCGTCCAGCTTCAATCCACGTGCTGCGAGCCGCTGGTCCAGGCCCTCCGCCTGCACGACCGTTCGCGGGAAACCGTCCAACAGGAAACCTCCGGCGGCCTCGGGGCGCACGATATGGTCCATCATCATGGCCAGGATGAGATCGTCCGGCACGAGCACGCCGCGATCCATGAAGTCCTGAGCCTTCCGCCCCAACGCGCTCTGCGCCTTGCGCTCCGCTCGCAGGATGTCGCCGCTGGACAGATGCACCAAGCCGAACGCCTCTGCGATCCGAACGGCTTGCGTGCCTTTGCCAGCGCCGGGAGGACCTAAGAGTACGAGTCTCACATGTACGCTCCCTTAATGCGCCCGCCCCCGCTGTCGCCCAGGAAGCCTCCATAGTTCCGCATGATCAAGTTCGCTTCGATCCGCTGCACGAGATCCAGGCCCACGCTGACCACGATCAGCAAACCCGTCCCGCCAAGGAACGAGGAGACGCTCATCGGGATGTCCAACGCTGCAGCGATGATCTGTGGGATGATGGCGATTGCGGCAAGGAAGCCGGCGCCCACGTAGGTAATGCGCGTCATCACCGTATCCAAATAGTCCGCCGTTCGTTTGCCGGGTCGCAACCCCGGGATGAAGCTGCCGTAGTCGCGCAGTTGGTTGGCCATCTCCTTGGGTTGGAACTGAACCGTCGTCCAGAAGTATGCGAAGAAGTACACCAGGCCAATATAGCTGGCGGCGTAGAGG
>CAZERK010000582.1:0-2535 GCA_964514515.1 uncultured Planctomycetaceae bacterium | reverse complement strand
ACTGCGTGAGGCTCTGGCACCAGTAGTCCAGGGCCAGCACGGCCATGAAGCTGAACTGGAACGCGGGTCGGAAGCAGTCGGTCGGGTCGATCAGCAGGATGACGACGGCCGAGCAAGCGAGCCAGTTCAGAACGTTGGGCGAGCCTCGGAGGAAGACGGCCGTGCACCACAGCAATCCCATGATGCCGGCGCGCAGGATCGACGGACGCGGCTCCGCCAGCAGGACGTAGGCGAGGATGACGGCTCCCACGACGACGGCGACCGTGCGGTAGTAGACGCCCAACAGGCGCAGGACGGCCCAGACGACGATCGCCAGCCAGCCCACGTGCATGCCGCTGGCGGCAAGGAAGTGCGCGTTGCCCGTACGGATGAACGCTTCGTTCATCGCGCGCGGCACGGCGCTGCGTTCGCCGAGGACCATCGCGGCCAGCACGCCGGCGCCTGGATCGTCGTTGGGGAAGGCGGGATCGAGCAGGTAGCCGCGAAGCCGGGCCCGAACGGCTTCCAGGATCCGATTGAGCAAACCGGCCTGGCTATGCCGCAGCCGTGTCACGCCCGCGGCATGGTCGCAGGACAGGCCGACGAGCAGCCCATCGCGACGGCGATGTTGCGCCCAATCGTAGGCGCCTGGATTGGACGGTCCCGCCGGGCGATAAAGCCAACCGGTCAACTCGATGACGTCTCCGATCTTCAGCGAGGTGATCGGCTCCTTGATGCTGACCGTCACCTTGCCGTCGACCTGGATCGGTCCGTCGCGCCCCGCGATGCTTCTGGCCGACATGACGAATCGGGTCTTGGGCGACATGCTGAAGGCTCGGGCGGCGCCGGCGCCGGGCTCGACAATCGTGGGCGTCGTGAGCACGGCGCCTTGCAGCGTCGCGAGAATCGGTTCCTGCCCCGTACAGAAGACGACGTGTTGAGCCGACAGCCAACGATCCGCCAACGCGTGTCGCAGCGATCCCAGTCCCGCCGCGGCGATGAGCACGGCGACGAAGCCGACGGAGATGCGACGACCGTCCTCGGCCGGATGGGGGCTGCGAGCGTCCTGTGCCACGACTTCGCTGTCGGGATCGTCGTAGCGTCGGCCCCCCGTGGCCGACGGCGAGGTTCGCGAGCTGGTCGCATCCGGCGCCGGCCACAGCGGGCCAGCGCTGCAACGGCTGCGTGCTTCGTGAACGGACGTCGGGCTGGGGGCACCAGACGCCTGACAAGCCCCCCCTTTTTGAGGAGGATCTGAAGCTTGCCGCCGACCTGCCGACAGCAGCAGCCAGGCTCCGACGGCGACGCCAAGCAGACCCGTCCAGAACGGCAGCGTCCAGGCGTTGTCTGCGGCGATGCCGAGGATCAGCCCCATTGCGACGGGCAGCAGCGGCGCGAAAGGTGCGCACCACCAGAAGCGATGGGCCGGCGCGTTCGTCGAGGCGTGTTCGTGGATCGGCGGTTCTTGGCAGTCGTGCGGCGTCATTGGTGGACGAGCGGCCAGAAAGCCCGGTAGAAGACCAGGAAGGCGAGTTGGGCGATTTGTCCGGCGGCGTAGATGGACTGCCGCGTCTGCCCGCCTCCGCGGCGAGCCATCGCGACCGACGCCAGATACGTGGCGGCGAAGACCAACATGCTCAGCCCGACGCCGATCAGGAAGTTGCCCTCTCGGCTGCAATAGACGGCCGTCAGGAGCAGCGGCAGGATCGCATGCCAGAGCAGCCGCATCGGACGCATGGCTTGGCAGAAGGCATTCGTCTGTTCGTCCGCGTGGCCTGCGGTCCGCCCGGTCGTCGCGGCGACGAGTAGGCCCCAGCGACCCCAGATCGGCGCCAGGAGGATCGCCCGGTAGATCGGGGCCGGGTAGACGAAGTTGAAATGATGCCGCCAATCCGACGGCGAGGGCCACCACGGCGTGACGAACGGAATGCTGGCCACCATCGTCCATTCCGTCAGCACGATCAGCATCAGCGCGAGCATTCCGAACGATGACAACGCATCGTCCGTCTCCGACTCCGGCTTCGGGGAGACGGCCTTCGCCACGCGCGGAGCGGCGACCGTCTGGATGGTCCGCGCAAGGCCCAGCACAAGGAGCGGACCGGTGACCATGCACTCCAATAGCACGACCGCCAGCGCGGGCACGACTCGAACGCTGCCGATCTCGCCGTAGATGCGCCACGTCACGCGGAAGACGCCGACCCACGCGAGCCCGATCGCCATTCCCACGGGAACCATCCACGGAATCGCCCGGGAGAACGCGGCAGCCGACGGCACGGGACGTTTCGCCCTGAGCGGCAGCAGGAGGTGCAGCGCAGCTCGAAGGCCTTCCAGCCGCGACGCCTGCGGTCGGTCCGGATCTCCGACGCCTGCTTCTTCTGCCCGCGGGGCCGGCGGATCGTCTGCCTCCGCGTTCGTGTCGTCGCGAGGTCGTTGGGCATTGGCGTCGGTCTTGCTGTCCATGACGATCTCAGTTGCTGCTCTCGTGCGTGCGAGCCTCGGCGCGAGTCAGGCCATGGCGGTTCACGGTTGCACGTACCTGTAGCGGCCGACCTCCCG
>CAZERK010000581.1:2272-2542 GCA_964514515.1 uncultured Planctomycetaceae bacterium | reverse complement strand
ACCAATCGCGGTTGATGACGACGGGCGTCGTCCAGTTCGTGCCCTGGTCCGTGGACTTCGTGAAGTAGATGTTCACGTTATGCTGGCCCATCACGACGTTCGTCGTGTCGAAGTACGCTGCATAGAGGGTGCCCGTATTCTGATCGACCGCCAGGTAGAGCATGGATGGCACTCGGAACCACCCGGGGAAGCGAGACCCATCCTGCGTGCCCCAAACGTCCAGCCGCGTGGCTACGGTGTGCGTCGTGAAGTTCTGGCCGCCGTTGTAGC
>CAZERK010000581.1:0-2262 GCA_964514515.1 uncultured Planctomycetaceae bacterium | reverse complement strand
GTTTCCGCTTCATGCCGGTGCCGCCGTCCCAATAAACGATGTACAGCTCGCCGTTCGGTCCGATTCTCGGCAGGAAACCCAGGCCCGAGCCCAGCGAGACCGGGCTCGTCCACGTGTCGCCCATGTTGTCCGACCAGATGACGCCCTCGTTGTACGCGACGTACAGCCGGGTCGTGTCGGGCAAGCCGGGGCGCGGACCGGCTGCCATCCAGCATTTGTCCGTGCCGTTGGACGTTCGAGCCATGACCGCCGGGTGAAACGTTGTCTCACCGGGGTCCTTGCGGGCGACGAAGATGCCGCTGTTGCTTCCGGCCGAGAAGCTGATTGCCCCCGCCCACAGCGTGCCCGTCCGTGGATCGGCCGCCGTCATCGGATCGCCCTCGACGCCGCTCTGGTTGGGCGTCGGCGGGCGAATCAGAAAGTCCGTCCACGTCTGACCGCCGTCCATACTGAGCGAGAACGCGGCGTTGATCAGTTCGGAGGAGCCGGAGCGCCGCCAGTCGTTCCAACCGGCGATGATCTCCAGCGGATTGGCATCGCTGGCTGATACGGTTGTCTCGTTGGCCGCGAACGTGCTACCGCCCACGTCGATGCGGATCGGGGGACCAACGGTCACCTGTGCGAAAACGCCCGATGGCAAGAGGCAGATGGCTGCCACGATCAGGCCTCGTCCGACGTGACCGCGATTGAGCGGCTGCTGGGGCGCTCCGGGGGCCGGGATAAACGTCATGTTCGTGCTCCCTCGTCTCTGCGATCGTTGCCGATCTCCGAGCGGACGTCGCCAGATCCGCTCCGCGATCTAGTATAGCGTTTTGTGTCCTGCGAGTCAGGCCGCATCATCTCGTGCATCGTCTGCGTTGCCATGCGTCAATCGTGTGCTTCTGGAACGGTCTTGTCCGGAACTTTCCCACGTTGCCGAGCAAGCGGCAAGCCCAATGGTCAAGCAAGGCAAGCGCATTCTCGCCGCGGCGGGTCGCGGCTCTGTTCAGACGTACGCCGTCGTGGCCAACACGGCGAGAATGCGATTGCCCTGGGCTTTCACGGGAGGCGGCCAAGCTCTGGTTGGCATCCGTAGTCGAAGACGCTAGGATAGGTGGCATGCTCTGGCATGCTCGCGTCTTCGGGCACGGATGCCTCTGCTCTATTGTCGGCGATTGCGTGCGGTCGCCGAAACCGAAAGCCGGGCCTTGGCAAAGCACCAGGTGAGCCGTCGCGCCAGCCATACGGAGTGCCCCAGAAATGTCTACCTGCCAACGCATTGGTTTGTCGTTCGTCTGCCTGTTTCTGCTTACCGCCCTCCCGGCTTGCCAGTCTCCACGGGATCCAGGAAGCCAAGGGCCGACTGCGTCGGGCGAAGAGAATGCCTCCGCCAGCCCCATGAACGAGAGGGACCGTGAGCGCATGGCCGCCTGGGCGGAGGCTCTCCAGGGACTGAGCTTCGACTCCGGCGTTCTCCAGCTCAAGGAGCCGCCGGCGCAGCGCGCCCTCGCCGCCGCCGCGCAACTGCTCAAGCAGGGCGACGCGGAACGAGAGATCAACCACCGCATCCCGGCCGTGAAGGCCTATGCGAATGCGGTCCGCGTGGCGCCCGACATGCCGAACGCTTATCTCGGTCTCGGCCGTGCCCTCGTCGCGGCGGGAAAGTTGGACGAGGCGCTGGCGACGTTCAGGGCGTTGGTCCGTCTGGATCCACGCAACGCCCAAGGACGAACGGAATTCGCGATGGCTCTGTCGATGCGCAAGCAGATGTCGGAAGCGGTCGCCGAGATGAATCGCGTTCTGGAGATCGACCCCTCCAACGCGTTCGCGCACGAACGGCTTGCCATCTGGGCCTACTATCAGGGTGACTACAGCGCGGCGTGGGAATACGTCCGCGGCGCTCGCAAACTGGGGCACGATATGCCGCCTCAGTTCATGGAACTGCTGGCGAAGCAGATGCCGGACCCGAGCGCGTCCTAGCGCCTCTGCGCCCCCCCGAACGCAAGTACGACAGCAGAACGACTGCCAGCCGCTCGGCGCGCGCACGGCGCGCGTCCTTGTTGCCTGCGATCGGCGAACCTATCATAGTGACCGGCGTCCGCGGATCATCGGGTGGCCGGCGCTTGCAGGTGACTGCTTGTTCTACCAGCCTACCAATTTGGCGGAAGCGCTCCGCGTCAGGGCAGAACTGGGGTCGGACGTGACGCCCCTGGGCGGCGGCACCGATCTCGTCGTCCTGCTCACCCGGTCGGCGGCCCAGCCGAAGCACCTGTTGGCCTTGTC
>CAZERK010000580.1:0-2545 GCA_964514515.1 uncultured Planctomycetaceae bacterium | reverse complement strand
CGGCTTGGCGGCAGCTACCTCGATCTTCTCAAGCACCGGCGGCTTCACGACAGCCGTCGAAGCCTCCTTGGCAGCGGGGCGTTCTTCCGATGCCTTGGCGGCCGACTGCTCGTGCTTGTCAGCGCGAGCCTGCTCCGCGACGCCGGAGGACCGCTCGGTCTCGGTCGTCTTCGGCAAGCCTGCGACGCCGGGGGTTTCTGCTCGATCTTGCCTCGCAGGCGATCGCGACGGCGACGACGACTGCTCCATCTTCGCAGGAAGCACCGCCGGTTGCTCCGAGCCGCTGCCCGTTCCAGACTCGTCGGCGACCTCCGGCCAGACAGGAGGCGTTGCACCCGATTCGAAGTCCGGGGAGTCGGACGCCTGGGCGCTGCGAGCGGCGATCTGGCGGACGTGCGCGGCGCGGTTGGGATCCTGCTGTCGGGCGATCTTCGAGTTGAAGTCGTTCTGCACCGGCTCGGACGGCTGGTCCATCGACTGCACGTACCGCCGAACCTTCGCGTCGACCTCCTTCGCCTGCGAGTTCTCTTTCTCAGGGGAACGCGCAGGCTGCTTCGCGGCCGTCTTGGGCTGTCCGGAAGTCGGCGTCGTTTGCTTCGCCGCGGGCTTCGTCTGCGTTCCGTTCTGCGGCTTTTTCCACCATTGCCAATCCCAATTCTCCGACGAGCAGGCGGACAGGGCGACACCGGCGGCCATCGCCGCACAAACCGCGATCACGTGCTTTGCTTTGCCCGGCATGGTAGAGGTCCTCATCCTTGCTTGTACCGCAGCCGTTCTCCATGAACTGTGCAAGATTCCACGATCAGCTTCTCCACGGCAAGCCTCACCGTGCCCAAGCCGGTCTTGGAAGCGACATCGATATCCAGGAGTTTTACCAGAAATCCGCGCCATTGGCGCGGGGAGAACCGTCTCAGTCGACGTGCGAGCCGATCCGCGTCCGCGTACATGCCGAGTTGCTGCCGGATATTGAGCGGCGACGCTCCGCCGTCCAGCAGCCTTCTTGCCTCGACCATCCGGCGGAAGCTGAACGCTAGACCTCCGACGGCCCGATACGGCGCATCGCGGTCCGTGGCAAGGACCTGATCCCACAATTCCAACGCCCGCGCTGCGTCGCGATCGGCGATGGCATCGGCGATGCCGAACACTTTCTCCGCACGGGTCGCCCCGACGAGCTGCTCCACGTCGCCGACTTGGATGTCCTTCCGCGGCCAGACGTAGCTGGCCAGCTTGCCGAGTTCCGTGTCCAACTGCCCGAGGTCGGTCCCAGACAGATCGACCAGCCGCTGGGCTGCGTCGCCCTGGAGCCGGCACACGTAAGCGCGCCTCGCTCGGTCGGCGAGCCAACCGGGCATCTCTCGCGGCGGAGGGGCGTTGCATTCGATGGGATTGCCGTGGTCCTTGATGAACCGGTACAGCTTCGTACGAGCGTCGAGCTTCTGGCATTCAAGCACGAGCACGCCGGACGAACTCGGCGATTGCACGTACTGTTCGAGCGAGGCACGGTGCGCGGACACGAAGGCGTCGGCGTCGCGCACGCAGACCAGGCGAACAGACGCGAGCAGCGAGGGCGTGCGGCATTCGTCGAGGACTTCGGCGAGCTTCGCCTCAGGTCCGTTGAACTCCGCCACCGCCATGTTGTCGCGGTCGTCGCCCAGGACGGTCGAGAAGACGTCGGCCAGAGCCTGCTGCTTCAGGAACGCATCGCCGCCGTAGATCGCGTAGACCGGCGACCGAGACGAAGCCTGGGCTTTTTCCTGACGAACGGGAGGCATAAGCACCACGCGGACCCAGCGCGCCGCAGCGCCACGCCTTGGCGCGCAGCACGGACCAAACTGCGATTGCACGGCACAGTTTACCGGCAGCGACAACGCTGGAGAACCGGGTTTCTGGGCCGAACCAAGCAGCGCGGCAAGAGGTACTGCGTGTAGCGATTCGTCGGGGCTGTGATTGGCGGAAGGCAGGACTCCGGGCGCACGCGAGTCGTCCAGGTGATACCATGGAAAGGACGCGGCGGCTTCGGTCATTTCGGCATGACGTGCATCTGTCAGGCTTCGCTGTCGCCCGCCGAGGAGGGGTAGCTGAGAAAGGCTAGCCAGGAAAGGACTACCGAGAGAATGGACACGGCACAGGCGAGGGACATCTTGGGTGAAGAATTCGGCTTCATACTCGAAGATGCCGACGGACTCGTTCGGCACTTGGGGCTGCCCAAAGATGCGAGGATTCTGGACGTGGGGACCGGCAGGGGCCACTTCGCGATCATACTCGCGTTGAACGGCTTCAAGGTCTTGACGGGAGAGCCTGCGTCCGACGACTCCGTCTACGCGAAGAGGGACTGGCTGAAGAACGCGCAGGCCGTCGGCGTGGACCACCTGATCCAGTTCAGACCTTTCGAAGCCCAGGACATGCCGTTCGACGACGCATCGTTTGACGCGATCTTCTTCTTCGGCGTCCTGCACCATGTGGACGAGGCGGCCCGGACAAGCGGCTTGCAAGAGGCGCTCCGCACCGCCAAGCCCGGCGCAATCATCTGCTTCCTGGAACCCAA
>CAZERK010000579.1:638-2547 GCA_964514515.1 uncultured Planctomycetaceae bacterium | reverse complement strand
GGAGGCGACGAGATGGTGCGGCAGGGCGCGAACGATGCCGACGGTATCGGACAGCAGGACCGTCTGCCCCTCGCCGAGGTCCCATCGCCTCGTCTTCGTGTCGAGCGTGGCGAAGAGCTGGTCCGCGACGTACGCGCCCGCGCCGGTGAGGGCGTTCAGTAACGTGCTCTTGCCCGCGTTCGTGTAGCCGACCAGGCAGACCGTCGCGTGGTCGCCGCGCGCCTGGACTTCGCGGAGTTTGCGTCGGTCGATTTCGGCGATCTGCTCCCGGAGGAACGCGACGCGACGCTGCACGATGCGCCGGTCGATCTCGATCTGCGACTCGCCCGGCCCGCGGGTGCCGATGCCGCCGACGATGCCCGCGCTCGTTCCGCCGCCGGCGCCGGCGATCCGTTCCAGGTGCGTCCACATGCCGCGGAGGCGCGGCGCCGTATATTGAAGTTGGGCCAGTTCGACTTGCAGGCGAGCCGCCCGCGTCTGGGCCCGGCTGGCGAAGATGTCGAGGATGAGTTCGGTCCGGTCGAGGACGCGCCGCCCGACGCCCCGCTCGACTTCGCGGATTTGCGAAGGCGACAGGTCGTCGTCGAAGATGATGATGTCGGCTGCTTTCTCCTGCGCGTAGTCGGCAAGCTCCTGGAGCTTGCCCGTCCCGATGTACGTCGCCGCGCAGGGCTTTGACCGCTTCTGGATGAGCCGGCCGACGACGACGCCCCCCGCCGCCTCGGTCAGCGCCGCCAACTCGGCCAACGGGTCATAGCGCGTCCCGCCGTGCTTCCGCCTCGGCATCAACAGGCCGACCAGCACGACGTTCTCGGCCTTCACGGCGTCGTTGATGTGCGTCTTGTCTCTCAACGAGTCCTCAGACTTTCGGTCGTCGGCACCCGGCAGGACCATCGCGTCAGAACGTCTCGCGGCTTCGCTTCACGAAGCTCGCACACGCCTCCTGGACCAGGATCGGCTGCCGCGGAGCCGCGTTCCGCGGGTCGCGTCCGTGGGATTCTACGATGTCCGCAGTCGTCCGGTCAAAGCAACCGGCGGATATCGGCCGTTGGCTCCCGACCAATCGCAAGACCGGATCGAGGGCTGTTCCAGTCCTTTGCTGACGCCCGTGCTCGCGCGACGGACGGGTAATCAACGTCACGGCGCTGAGTACGCGTCGATCTCGGAATTGCCCTGCCTTCGGCTTGTCCAGGCCGCGTCCGGTGGCATGGGCGTCTGGAAACCAAAGATACCGTGCAACCTGACCGATGAGCCGAACAGTGCGATCTCTGCAAACGCGTCGGATGTCGCGTCAGTCGATCGCGCCGGCAGAGGCTGGTTGGCCATCGGCCGGACGATCCAAGGAGTACCGCGATGAGCCCGCTGTTTGATGTTGTGGTTAGCGCTCTGGAGCAAATCATCTCCGCGTTCATCGACTCGTTCCTGTCGCCCGTACTGGCGGCCCTCGCGTCGCTGTTCACGTCGGGGCAGTAGCACGCGCTTCATGCCGGAGAAGGCCGTATTGGTATGCGTGGGCGGTCGTGAGCGAGATGCGAGCCGATTCGCGGGGGCTTCGCCGGCGAGGCGCCTTTCTGCAAGCGCGCTCAATCCTCCCTGAAACGCGCGTCGTCGCGTGAAGCGGCGCCGTCTTCCGACGGGCGCTGCAGCAGCCAGTTGAAGTCCGCATCCGTTTCGCCCGGCGTTCTGGCGCCTCGCGGCGAACGCTTCGCGGCCGCGCGCGAAACCGGCTGAGCGCGCCGGACCGTCCGTCGCAAGATCAGCCAGGACACGGCCAACGCCGCCGTCACCAGAACCAACCAACGGTACGTCGCGCCGCTCGTCTCGGCCGAGCGGTCCATCGCCCGGTCCAACTCGCTCGGCTCGATTCGCTCCGCGCTCGGCTCGAGAACCTGCTGGCCGGCGAGCCCGC
>CAZERK010000579.1:0-628 GCA_964514515.1 uncultured Planctomycetaceae bacterium | reverse complement strand
AAGGGGAGTCGGTCGGAATCGTGCTCAAGCCGTATCGGCTCGATTCGCTCCGCGACGATGAGCGGTCCCGCGCCCGGCTCGCCGGCTTTCGTCTGGTAGGACCGCACCTTGATGAAGAAGCCCTTGGCGCGGACGTCCGCGCCGATCGGAACGTCGGACGGATCGGTCACGACGACGATCGCGCACCAGGCGCGCGTGTCGGCGTCCGAGACCTCGCATTGATAGAGCACGCCGAGGTCGCCGCGGTTCGGGACTTCGTAGGCGTGCCGGGCACGCAAGCGCCCCCGCACGACGATGGGCTCGCCTCGGTAATCGCCAGGACGTTCCAACAGGTACTTCCACGGCGCCGGCGCCTCGTCAGGTCCCATCTCAAAGAGACCCTGCCCGGCGTGTCGTCGGACGTACCGGCAGTACCAGTAGAAGGCCGGATCATCAAACGAAAAGACGAAGTCCCGAACGCCTTGCAGCAACTGGCGTCCTTCCGCCGTGTCGTCAGGCTGCAGCGCCCGTTGGCTTCCGCTCTCGCCGGGGTCTTCCTGGGCGCAGGCCGGCCCGCCGACTCCCAGCACGCGCCAGGAGACAAGGCCCATCGTCGCAATTTGCAGCATTCGGTTCATAGCCAACAATC
>CAZERK010000578.1:0-2548 GCA_964514515.1 uncultured Planctomycetaceae bacterium | reverse complement strand
GCGCTGGACGCGCTCCCCTTCGGGTCGCGGCTAAACGATTCCGTCGGGGCGGGATCGAAAAACGAATCGTTGTCACCAGATGCCAGCGCGGGCGAACGTCAGGCTTCTCGTGCTCTCGAATCCCGGTCCGCCGACGGGTTGGTCCGCGGCATGGAGGCCGAGGGCGGCGGCCCAGAATCGGTCGCCGTGCCCTCCGCTGGAACGGTCGGCGTCGAGCCGGATATGACCGGCGGCCGTCACCGTCCGGGCGATGGCGTGCCAGTCGTTGGCGATGCGATCGTCGACGGGGATTCGCAATTGCCCGCGTTCGGCGAGCGCACGCAAGGCGCCGGCGATCTGGCTTTTCAGGGCGCCGGTCAGCACGACGCCTTCCACGCGATGGTCGCCGAATCGGTCGGTCAGGCGCTCGGCCAGTTGCAGCCCCATGCCGGTGGCGTCGACGCAGCATCGCCGCAGGCCGCGGGACTGCATGACGCGAGCGATGCAGGCTTCCTGCTCGGCGAACGGAACGTTGTCCAGGACGCAAACGCCGCGCGTGATGAAGGCGTCCGCTTCGCGCTGCCACAGCCAGATCACGGTCAGGTCGCGGAAACGGCCCACGTCGACGCCGGCGAACAGTTCGAGGTCGGGGCGATCGAGGCGCCGCGCGTCGGGCTCGACGCTGAGCATCGGGTCCTGGCAGCGACGGATCAGATCGAACGGGACGAAGCGGGTCGCCTCGTCGACGAATTCGCAACAGAACTCCTGCCGCCAGGCCACGTCGTCGCCGATGGCCTCGCGGACGGTCCGGGGGTCGGCGTCCAGGCCCGCGTCGATCGCGTCTTGCAGGCTGAGCACGCTGTGCGTGAAGCGGGCGTTTTGTCGGAGGCGGTAGAAAACGTTGCGCTGCCCGCGAGGCGTCGAGGCCACGTCCAACTCGCCCTCGCCGCGCAGAATGGTGGGCAGCAAGGCCGACCAGATCGCGTCGTCGTCGCCGTGCATGGCGAACTCGTCGAGGAAGACGTCGCCGGTAAAGCCGCGGGCCGTCATGGGATTGGCGGGCAGGCCGATGATGCGGAGGTCGCCGGGCAAGCGGATTTCCAGTTGACGAAAGGCGATCGTACCTCGGAAGAAGCGGTATTCGTGCCATTCGTGCCAGATGCGCAGGGCGTGGCAATGCTGGCGGACCTTGGTCATCACCTCGCGGCTCTGTCGCTCGCCGGCGGAAAGGATGATCTGGTTGCGCCGACGAGCCAGGCCGCGCAGCACGCGGCGCAGGCTGAACGTGAAGCTCTTGCCGGTCTGGCGGGACCAGCAGTTCCACGTGAATCGGGCCGGGTTCGACACGGCCTCGGATTGATAGGACAGCAGACGGATCAGGCCGTGCGGGACGTGCGGAACGGCAAGCGGATCACGATCCGGCGCAGCGGCATCGGGACACTCCGGCGCGGGCGGGGCCGTCGCAGGCTCGCCGCACCCGTCTGAACGCGGTGCGCTTGTGCAAAGCCGTGTCGATGTACACCGTGACAAGGGAGCGGTCTTCGTGCTGTTCGGCGTAACCGCTCCCTCACGGTCGCGGCTCTGATCGCCGGATGGCGGCTGGTTGGGTGGCGACGTTGCAGGTATCATGTTGTCTCGGCAATTCGTCTCGGCAATTCGCCCCAGCAATGCGGGAATCTCCGCGAGCCCGGCACGCGTTCGGATCGGGACCGAGGGCCGTCATCGGACGGGCCGTCTGTAGGAGAGTCTTGCTCGGTGTATCCGCGGGGCGACGTGCAGAACGATTGGTAGCGGCCAAGCTCCTGCTTGGCCGAGGTTTCCATAGCCTGTGACAGCCGCAAGCGCTGCGCCCTACTGCGCTCACGGCCGACGGGGACGCCGGCCGCTGCGTCTGGATGGAAGCGCTTTCGCCGCGTTACTGCATCAAGGACAACATGAGCTGCGCGACGACCGTCATCGCGATCAACGCGACGGGGTAGACGGCGGCGTAGGACAGCGACGGGACGTCGGAGTCGAACTGGGCGCTGACGGCGCCGAGGCCGGGCGTGCTGGTCATGGCGCCGCACGTCATGCCCATGGTGCTGGCGACGCTCTGCTTGAAAATCCAGTACGCGCCGCCGAAGCCGATGACGACCGACACGACCACCGCAACGACGGAGACGATCACCAGCGAGAGGCCCTGTTCCGCCAGGATGTGCATGAGTTCGGAGCCCGCCGACGTCCCGGCGCTGACGAGGAACAGGACCAGCCCGATCTCGCGCATCAGGTAGCGAGCAGCGGCCGGTACATGCACTCTCAACCGGCCGATGCGGCCGAAATGACCGAGCAGGATGCCCATGAACAGAGGGCCGCCGGCGAGGCCGAGACGGATCGTGCCTCCGCCGGGCAACGTGATCGGCGTGAATCCGAGCAGCAGGCCGAGGACGAGTCCGACGGCGAACGCGGCGATGCCGGTCTCGTGGATGCGCTTGGCATGCACGCCGGCGGCGGCCATAAAGGCCTTGACGTCGGGCTCGTAGCCGACGGCTCGGACCTGGTCGCCCATCTCGAGCCGGAAGCGGCCGCGCGG
>CAZERK010000577.1:0-2548 GCA_964514515.1 uncultured Planctomycetaceae bacterium | reverse complement strand
CTTGGCGGCATTCTGTCTGGGGTCCAGCATCAGCTCCGTGATGGCCACGAGCGAGCCGCGCTCGATCAGAATCACGGTCGGGGGCTCCGATGGGCGAGCCGTCAACTTGACGGCCCCGCGGAACGGAACGTGGATTTGCAGCCCGGCTCCCAGCAGATCGCCGATCTGCACCTTCGACCAACCCTCGGTCTGCTTCGGATCGAGGCCGATCTGGCTGATTCGGACGTTGCCTTTGACCGCGACGACCTCATAACGCAGGCTTGAATCGCCGACGGCGGACGCTGTATTGCTCTCGCCGGTCCCGTCCGTGAGCGACTGGTCACGCTGTTGGTCGCTCGATTGCCCGAGCGCGAGAGGGCAGCCGGACCACGCGAGGCAGAACGCCACAGTCGCCGCGAGCAGTTTCTTATGAGTCATGGTTTACGCCCTCGCGACCTCCCCCAACACAGCACCAGACTTGTTGGGGTATATTGCCCAGAATCGGTCGCCCGGCAGGCTGGCTTGCCGCGGCTGCGACAACCGCAACCCTATTCTCCATACTTAGTTACGTTTCTGCTTGCCGGGCCGAGTATGGGAATCCATCGACAAACCGGGGAGGAACAGGTACACGCGCTGTGCCGGTCAGTCGCGGGACCCGCCTCAGATCGACGGCTCGTCGAGGCCACCCCCTTCTTGGAACCTGACCTATCGGCCCGCACGCGATGACTGACAGCGATGTCATTCGAACCGCGAGAGAAGCCGCTTTCGCTATCGCCCCGCGTCGGTCGGCGGCGGTACGATCAGATCGCCGGACGCGTCCCGATCGCCTTCGTCCGTCAACTCGACGCTCTGCGTCTCGTAGAGGCCCTTCTTCTCCATGAGCGCGTCGGCATCTGCCATCAGCGAGACCATCGCTGGGCCCGTCATGTATTGGTGATCGACCGTATCGTCGATCATGTCTCGATAGACCAACTCGCGAAGGGCGTATCGCCGGTCGCCGAGGCCCGGCCGACCGAACAGATTCATGCAGACGCCGCCGCGAATTTGGCAGACCTGACAGACCATGTAGGCGACGGAGCCGGCATCCACGACGTTCTCCGGCTGGAGATTCCAGGCGGCTCGGGCGATGCCGCGAGACTCCAGTTTCTGCCGCCGGTCGTCGAAGCTCGCCGATCCGTCCTCGCCGTCCGCCAGGATCAAGATCGCTCGATAGGCCTCGTCGACTGTTACCAGCGGCGCCTCAGCCAGATACGCCTGGAAGCCCTCGTCAGACAGCGTGGCGGGATCAACCGCCGGCGGGCTCTGCCGAGGTCCTGCACAACCCCCGACGAACGCGCAAATCGCCGTCAGGAATGCGACAGGAAGCAAACCTCGCCGCAAGGCAATTGCGTTCGTCATGGAGGGCGGCTTCATGCGAGATCGCCTCATCGTCATCGTTACCATCGCCGTCACCGTCGCCGGCATCGTCGTCATCACGCCGTGTTCAGAACGACCACGTCACGCCGGTCAGCAGAAACGTCCTCGTGGTCTGATCCGTAAACGCTCTGCCCGGGAAGAACGAGCCGAAGCGGACCGTCCAGGACAGGTCGCTCGTGATGCGGTAGTTCGCGAAGTAGTCCATCTCCCAGCCGAGATAGCCGGACTGGCGATCGGCAAAAGCGTCGCTGACGGCTGCGGCTGCGTGATTCTTCGCGAAGAGGTACCAGTCGGTCCCCAACTCGAGTTCCTTGAGCGCCTCGACGTCCGGCAACGGCCGGAACGATCCGCCGACCCGCCAGATGTGGATGTTGCTCAGCCGTGGGGCGAACGCGATGCTCGTGTCGCGGAAGCCGAACGCCACGAAGCTGTTGTCGACGTGATCGAAGCGGTTGCCGCCCTCGGCGTTCGTGGGGCTGCCCAAGCGGTCACGGTCGCCGCTGGCGAACATGTACTCCCCGGTCAGGACCGGTTTGGTCTTGTGCCGGAAGTAGTAGTCCAATCGCTGATCGAAGCCCCACGCCTTGATCTCGTCGCGGTGCAGGAACCGGGCGTTGCCGTAGCTCTCGCCGCGTTCCAACACCCATTCCGAACTGTATCGCAGGTTGCTGGTCAGCTCGCCCGTCGAGCCGAAGCCGTAGTAGCGCGAGTCATAGTCATAGTTCTGCAGAAGGTTGACGGGGTCTTCGCGCGTGCTGTCGCTCTGCCACGCGACGTACGCGAACGGCTCGTGCCGATCGAAGCCTTTGTACCGCTCCTCGATGATCCAGAAGTTGCGATAGCTGCGGCTGGAGACCGGTCGGCTGCGGTCGATGTTCTCCGTGCTGGCCGGCGTCTTGCCGACCACGAACGTCGTCTCGAAATCGAGGTATTCGGCCTGCAGCCTCACGTGGTCCAGCGGCAGGTCGATGGCGTAGCCCGTGCCGACGTAGACCAAATCCCGCCCGAGCTTCATCTTGAGCTCAAACGGGGCGTCGTACGCGCCGTGCCCGCGCAGGGCCTTGGCGATGTCCACCTGATACCAGCCGCGCTCCAGGTTCGGTCCGTCGAGGTCGTCTTCGTCCGGCGTGTAGCTGTCGCCGTGGTTCCAGTC
>CAZERK010000576.1:0-2549 GCA_964514515.1 uncultured Planctomycetaceae bacterium | reverse complement strand
GCGCGCGGCTCTGATCGGAAGCGTCCGGCCGGTGTGAACGCAGCCGCGACCGTCAGAGAGCGATCCTCACGCTGGGCACGGAAACCACTCCCTCATCCGCGGCGGCGGACGGCTTTGTTCAGGCCCATGCCGGTGCGATCAACACAGCGAGAATGCGATTGCCCTCACCCTCACCCGAACCCTCTCCCTGGAAGGGAGAGGGAGTCAGATGGCGTCGAGAGTCCAGGGCGGCATCGGCGGGCGGATCAGGACGCCGGTTGTTCTTCGGCGGCGGTCGTGATCTCGATCGGGGCCGCGTTCTGCTTCTTGAGGATGTTGACGTCGGGCGGCTCACGCGTCACGGAGTCCGACCGCTTCGCGTCGTGATCGTAGCCGAGCACGTTCTTGTCGATATGTCCATCGCTCTCCATGAGCGTGCCGGGCGGCGTGACGACGGCGCTGATGGGCCAGCCGGCCGTATTGACGAAGACCATGCGGCCCGGGCCGTAGCCGATGTGCAGGCAGTCCACCCAGTTCCAGGCGAAGTCCGTGTCGGGGGCGTCGCGGTCGTCGGCCGGCGTGCAGCCGTTGCCCTTGTCTATGAAGGGATCCTCAAACCAGATCGGCCAATGGCTCACCGCGCCGTTCTCTTGATAGACCGTGGCCGTCGGCCAGGTTCGGCGGGCGGGCGCGTAGGCGACCCGCTCGGTCGCGCCGGCGCCGGCGCGGGAGCCTTCGGCGCGGGATGTCGTCATCTCCGGCTCGACCAGGGCGCCGGAATCCACGCAGGGGTTGTTGTCGTGGGCGCACCCGGCCATCCACGCAAAGCCCAACAAAACGAGCGACACCTCCACCGTCCGCCTGAGCCATCGTTGAGAAGTCGTCGGTTTCATTCTTCTGCCTCATAGCGCGATCGATCGCGCGGTTTGTCGTATCAGCCCTGTATGTGGCGCCGTGCCGCGTTGGGATCGAAGGATCGACCGGAGCCCGGACTCGCCAGATCGTAGGGCTTTCTCGACCTGTTGTTCACGCTCGCCGGTCCGTCAAAGCTCCACGATGTTCTCGACGGCGTAGTTGGGCGCTTCCTCCGTAATCACCAGATGGTGCGGGTGCGACTCCACAATGCTCGCTGACGATACTCTGACGAATCGGCCGTCGCGCCGCAAGTCTGCAATGGTCGGCGTTCCGCAATAACCCATGCCGGCACGGATACCGCCGACGAGCTGATAGGTCAACTCCGCCAGAAAGCCCCGATAGGGGACGCGGCCTTCCACGCCTTCGGGGACGAGCTTGTCACGACGGCCCTCGTCCTTCTGGCCGTAGCGGTCGGCGCTGCCGCAGACCATCGCTCCCAGCGAGCCCATGCCGCGATATTCCTTAAAACGTCGGCCCTTCCAGTAGATCACGTCGCCGGGGGCCTCGTCCAAGCCCGCGAAGAGCGAGCCGATCATCACGGTATGGGCGCCCGCGGCGATCGCCTTCGTGATGTCGCCGGAGTAGCGGATGCCGCCGTCGGCGATGACGGGCACGCCGGCCTTCTCCGCCGCCTCGACCGCGTTCAGGATCGCCGTGATCTGCGGCACGCCGACGCCCGACACGACACGCGTCGTACAGATCGACCCCGGTCCGATGCCGACCTTCACGGCGTCGGCCCCGGCGTCGATCAGGTCCTGGGCGGCCTCGCCCGTGGCGATGTTGCCGGCCACGATGTCGATGCCGTGCCGCCGGCGGATGCCGCGGATCGTCTCGATGACGTTTTCGCTGTGGCCGTGGGCCGTATCGACCACGATGACGTCGACGCCGTTATCGATGAGGGCGTCGACGCGGTCGTAGTCGAGCACGCCGACGGCCGCCCCGACGCGAAGTCGACCGCGGTCGTCCCGGCAACTGTTGGGGTACTGGCGGTTTTTGTCGATGTCCTTGATCGTGATGAGGCCGACCAGGCGTCGGTCGCGATCGACCAGGAGCAGCTTCTCCACCTTGTGCTTCTGGAGAATCCGGTCGGCCTCGTCGAGCGACGTTTCGGGCGCGGCCGTGACCAGGTTCTCCTTGGTCATGACCTCCTCGACGCGCAACTCGCCCGGGGCGCCGCCGTCCTTTTCGGCGTGCTCCATGAACTTCAGATCGCGCCGGGTGATGATGCCGACCAGCTTGCGGCCGTCCTCGACGATCGGCACGCCGGAGATGTTGTGCAGACGCATCAACTCGGCGGCCCGGTCGACCTTCTCGTTGGGTCGCAGCGTGACGGGATCCAGGATGACGCCGTTGGCGCTGCGCTTGACCTTGTCCACCTCGCGGCATTGCGCCTCGACGGACAGGTTCTTGTGGATGATGCCGATGCCGCCCTCCTGCGCCAGGGCGATGGCGAGGCTGGATTCCGTCACCGTGTCCATGGGCGCGGAGACAATCGGGATGTTCACGCGGATGTTGCGCGTGAGCTGCGTATGGACGTCCGCGTTTCGCGGCACGATCCGCCTTCGGGCGGGAACGAGGAGCACGTCGTCGAAGGTGATGCCCTCACCGCTGCTCGTTCGGGGCTTGCGCCGAGCCTCTTGGGGGGTCTGAATGTG
>CAZERK010000575.1:0-2549 GCA_964514515.1 uncultured Planctomycetaceae bacterium | reverse complement strand
CGACTGCATCGTTCCGAGCTTGCACGTCGCGGAGGGGGGGTCGAGAGCGCCCCAGTGCGCCGGTCCTGTCGTCCCGCGGTAGCTCCCACGTCCCGTCATGGCACGGACTCCTCCGAAAAGCGCCAACGTAGCCGGACGGCCGCGACCGATTCTACGGCATTTTCGGAACGCATCCAGCCGAGAACGGCGGCGGACCTCGATGTCGCAGGGCAAACGCAAGGTCGACGTCCAAGCCGCGTGGCGATGCTGAGGACGAGCCCGATGCGTGAAAGACCAACTCAGGAAGCGGCAGAAGACAACCTTCCGGCCGTTCTTGCGTTTGTCTTGATCGAGGCTGCTCGCGGCGCCGTTCAGGCCCATGCCGGTGCGGCCAAACCGGCGACCATGCGGTTGCGCCGGTGCGAGCGCGGCCGGCGGCAGGGCCCGTGGCGAAAGTCCCGTGACAGGCTGCTATACTGCGGCGATGAACCCGCCCATGAACGTGCAGGCGCCGGATGCTGAACCGTATGCGATGACGCTCGGAGAGCGCTCGCCGTCGCTCGAAGTCTTGGATGACGCGTACGGTCGCCCGCTGCGCGTCAACATCGCCGAGGAGGCTTGGCATCGCGTCGTGGCGAGCCGCCAGGCCGTTGAACGGCTTCTGGCTGAGGGCAACGTCGTCTACGGCGTCAACACGGGCTTCGGCAAACTGTGCAGCAAGCGCATCTCGCGCGACCAACTCGCCCGGCTCCAGGAGAACTTGCTGATCTCTCACGCCGTGGGCGTCGGCCCGCCGATTCCGTCCGAAGTCGTCCGTTGGATGTTGCTCTTCAAGATCAACGCCTTGTTGGCCGGCGTGAGCGGGCTGCAACCGGCGTGCGTCTCCTTCCTCATCGAGTTGCTCAACCGCGACCTGCTGCCGGTCGTCCCGTCGCGCGGTTCGGTCGGGGCCAGCGGCGACTTGGCGCCGCTCGCGCACCTGGTCCTGCCGATGATCGGCCGGGGCGAGGTTTGGGTGGACGGGCGTCGGCTGCCTGCCGCTGAGGCCTTGCGGACCGCCGGCCTGCAGACTGTCCCGCTCGGCGCGAAGGACGGCCTCGCCCTCATCAACGGCACGCAGATGATGCTCGCCTATGCCGCGGCGATCGTCGTCCGAGCCTGGCGGTTGGCCCGGCGGGCCGACGTCATCGCCTCGATGTCGTTGGAGGCCATCGAAGGGAGCGTGCGGCCCTTTGACGAACGCCTGGTCGCCCTGCGGCCGCATCGCGGAGCGGTCGAGGTGGCCGAGAACTTCCGGCGGCTCATGGCCGACAGCGAAGTCGTGCTCTCCCATGCCGGCTGCGAGCGCGTGCAGGATCCTTACAGTCTCCGGTGCATCCCGCAGGTCCACGGCGCCTGCCGCGACGCCCTTCGCCATGCCACGGACGTGACGCTCGTCGAGGTCGGCTCGGTCACGGACAATCCCGTCCTGATCGGCGACGAGATGGTCAGCGGCGGCAACTTCCACGGCGAGCCTCTCGCCCTGACGATGGACTATTTGGCGATGGCCCTGACGGAATGGGCGAACATCTCCGAACGCCGCGTCTATCTGCTCCTATCCGGTCCCTACGGCCTGCCGCCGCTGCTGATGAAGGATACGGGCCTCAACAGCGGCTTCATGATTCCGCAGTACACGGCGGCCGCCCTGGTCAACGAGAGCAAGGTGCTATCGGCGCCGGCCTGCGTCGATTCGATCCCCACGAGCCTGGGTCAGGAGGACCACGTCAGCATGGGCGCCACCAGCGCCCTCAAGTGCTGGCAGGTCTTGGAGAACGCGGAGACGGTCCTGGCGATCGAGTTGATGTGCGCCGCGCAGGCCCTCGATTTTCGACTGCCGACCAAGCCCGGAATCGGTCCCCGCGTCGCGCTCCAAACGCTGCGGAAGCACATCCCTCACGCCGAAGCGGACCGGCCCTTTGGCCGCGACATCGAGACGGCTCTGGACATCTTCCGGCGGCAGGAAATCCTCTCGGCGGTAGAAGCCGCCGTCGGTCCTTTGAAGTAGAACCTGTCCCAGAACCCTCTCCCCTCCGGGGAGAGGGCAGGGTGAGGGGGCAAGTCCTGGAGGATTCGACATGCTCCCTCGCCCCCAGAGTCGGGGGAACGGAGTTTTGGGATAGGTTCTAGAAATCGCCGAGCACAATGATCTCGCGGCCGCGCAGAGCCCGGGCTGATGAGCGTGCCGTCGGTGCAGCATCCGATTGGCACGACTTGCCGTCGCTCGGTATCATCTCTCTCACGCCCCACGAGTTGCACATGGATGACGCTCGCCAACACCGCCTCGCCGACTTCGTAGCCTGGACCCGCGGCTGCATCACGGGCGACGAGAAGGGACAAGCCCAGATATTCCTGGACAGGCTTTTCCAGGCCTTCGGCCACGGGGGGCTACTGGAGGTCGGCGGCACCCCTGAGTTCCGCATCCGCAAATCGCGAGAGGATGGCGGTGGGATCGCCTTCGCCGACTACGTTTGGAAGCCCGTCGTTCTCATAGAGATGAAGAAACGAGGCCAAGACCTCGCCCGTCACTACCG
>CAZERK010000574.1:0-2553 GCA_964514515.1 uncultured Planctomycetaceae bacterium | reverse complement strand
CGGTCGACTCCAAGGAGATTGCGTTCAAGATCGCCGGCAAGCTGGCCTTGAAGGACGGCGTCCTCAAGGCCAAGCCGGCCTTGCTGGAGCCGATCGTGAACATCGAGGTGACGGTCCCGTCAGAGAACGTCGGCGACATCACGGGCGACCTGGCCCAGCGCCGCGGACGTCCGAGCGGCCAGGACATGCTGCCCGGCAACCTCGCCGTCATCAAGGCGCAGGTGCCGCTGTCCAAGGTGGCGGACTATCACTCTCGGCTCAGTTCCATCACCGGCGGCAAGGGCAGCTACGCGATGGAGTTCTCGCATTACGAGCCGGTACCGGCCAACGAGGCGCAGCAGATTGTCGCGCAGTACAAGCCGAAGAAGGAAGAAGAGGAGTAGTCCCCAGCCGGTGCATGGCTGGCGCACACGACGACGCTTGGCCGGCAGCGATGGCACGATATCCCCAGCCTCGGCGGCGGGTGGCCCCGCAGCCCCGGCTCGACCGGCTTCGTACGGAGATGGCCCCCAACAACCTCGCAGAACCGATCACGGCCACGGCCCCGCCTCCCCCTCGGCGCGAGACAGACGCCGGCGCGGAGCGGCCGATTCCGCCCTTGGTTCGCGCGCGGCTTTGGTGCGTCCGCACCTTTCTCGTCGGCTGGAGCCGGCTCTTCGCCATGTCAGGGCTGTACAGACTCGGGCAGCTCTTCGGCACCCTTGAATACCTGACCGACTATCGACGCCGTCGCCGCGTTCACGAGAAGCTCCGCGATCTCTTCAAGGATGAGCAGCCGCCGTCCTGGCGTCGCCGCGTCACCTGGCGGTACTTCATGCGCGTCCGATGCGACAAGATGTTCTACACGATCATGGACCGCATTCCCCGCGGCAAGCTGATGAACCGCATCAAGATGATCGGCGGGGAGAACCTTGACGAAGGGCTGGCACGGGGCTGCGGCGTCTACGTCGCCCTCTGTCATTACGGCGCCCATCATGTCGCCGCCCTGATGACGGCCCTACTCGGCTATCGGCTTGCCGGCGTCCGCGACCCCAAGGAGAGCCATTCTCGCAGGTACATCCAGAACAAGTATCGCACGACGTTCCCTGAAGTCGCCGCGATGCGCATGTTCCACGCGACGTCGTTTCCGCGGGCCATCTACCGCCAGTTCAAGGAAAACTGCATCGTGGCGAGCCTGCTGGACGTCGACCGCAGCCGGGGCGAGCACACGAGGACGGCCCCCGTCACCTTCTTCGGAACCCGCCGCGCGTTTCTCACGGGGCCGGTGCAGATCGCCGCGCGGTGCGGGGCCCCGATGCTGCAAGGCTTCATCGAATCCCGCAAGAACTTCTACTACCGTCTCGTCGCCACGCCGCCGCTGGCCCAACCCGAAGATTTCCAAGACGAAGATGCGGCGATCGCCCGCGCCCTGCAACGCTATGCCGAAGGCGTCGAGCGATTCGTCCGCGAGCACCCCGATCACGTGACGAATATATAGAGCGTCTCACCTTTGCGCGCAGCGCTCGCGGCGCGCTGAGACGGCCGACGTTCGAGATCAACGGCGCTCCTTCTGTCATGCCCCCCACGAAAGACCCGCGAGGCGTGCAATCGCGAATCGGCGAGAGGCGCCCCTTCTCCGCGGAGCATCATCGCATCAACCGCCTGATCCGGCCGGCTGCGACGACGTCGGACGGCCCACCGAATTCGCGCGCGCCTTGGCCGGCCGCTCCTCGACGGCCGCGTGCCGACCGCCGACCACAAGACTGCCCGGCGCACCATCCCGCCGCAGTCCCGCCTGCGCCTTGCGAAGGCCTTCCAGGGCGACGGGCACGTCCGCGTGTTGCTTCCCGCCATCGTGGAAAACGTAGCGCCGCATTTCACGGGAAGACCGGTGCCGCAGCTCTGACACCGCCTCCGCCCACAGCGACCAATGCCGCTCTCCGCTCAACCGGCCGGAGTCGCGCGCCAGAGAGAGCAGCTTCCCATCGATGAAGCGCACGGCGTCCTTCTCGACGCGGCCCTCCTTCAACACCGCCCGGTAGGCGATCAGCAGGCGGCTGAGCATATCCGCGTTTCGGCGAGGCTCGCCGAAGTCCACGCTCGCCAGCTTGTCCGCCTTCGCGAGCTGCTCCACGCTCACGGGCCCGCCCGACGCCAGGGCGTTCACGGCGGTCTCCGCCTCCTGGTAGGCCCGAGCCGCATCTGCCGGCTTCTTCGTCGCGGCCGGCCGGCCGTCGGGCCCCCATTTCCATCGGGTGACGCGGTCGATGCTCTTTCGACTACGCTTCATCATGGAGATGTAGAATTCGTCCTCCAGTTCCGCCGCCCACGCGGTCGCTCGTTCCATCAGTTTCGCCGCGGCATCGTCACATTCCGGATGCTGGGGTCCCCCGAGGCCCGCCAAGGCCAGGGCAAGAGCAGCCTGCTGGCACGGATCCTGCGGAGCAGCCTCTGCAGCATAGTTGAGCATGCCTGTCCGCAGGACGTCCATCGCCTCACTCTCCGGCCACGGCTGCTTTGGATGCGCGAACAAGACATCCTGCACGGCTGTTACAACCATCCATTGCCACCGGC
>CAZERK010000573.1:0-2555 GCA_964514515.1 uncultured Planctomycetaceae bacterium | reverse complement strand
GTACCTGAAGCTGGTCGGGCCGGAGCGGTTCTACATCGAGCTGCAAGACCACGGCATGGACGAGCAGAGGATGATCAACCCCGAGTTGGCGGACCTGGCCCGGCGCAAGGGCTTGGGCCTCATCGCCACGAACGACGTGCACTACCTGACACGGGAGGACGTGGAGGCGCACGACGTTCTGTGCTGCATCTCGACCCGATCGCTTCAGCACGAGGAGAACCGCTTCAAGTTCCCCAGCGACCAGTTCTTTCTCAAGCCGCCCCAGGAGATGGCGGACCTCTTCTCCGCCTGGCCGGAGTCCATCTCCAACACGCAGATCATCACGGACCGCTGCAACGTCGATCTGGACTTCAAGAAGCGCTACACGCCGGTCTATCACCCGCCGGAGCAGAAGACGCCCGAGGCCTACCTGCGGGAGCTCGTCTATCGGGGTGCCCAGGAACGGTACGGCAAGCTGACGCAGGAAATTCGCGATCGCATCGACTACGAACTGGAAGTCATCGAGAGCAAGGGCTTCAGCAGCTACTTCCTGATCGTCTGGGACTTCGTGCATTTCGCCCGGGCGCACGGCATCCCCGCCGGGGCGCGCGGCAGCGGCTGCTCGTCCATCGTCGCCTACTGTCTGCGCATCTCTCAACCGGACCCGCTTCGCTACGGTCTCTACTTCGAGCGGTTCATGGACCCCGACCGCGACGAGATGCCCGACATCGACATCGACATGTGCCAGGACGGACGCGAGCGGGTCATCCAATACGTCCGCGAGAAGTACGGGCACGTCGCCCAGATCATCACGTTCGGCACGCTGAAGGCCCGGGCAGCGATCCGCGACGTCTGTCGAGTGCTGGGCGTGCCGCTCGGGGAGGCGGACAAGGTCGCCAAGCTCGTGCCCGAAGAACTGAAGATGACGCTCGACAAGGCCCTCGCTCGCGAGCCGGACTTGAAGCGGCGGTACGACGAGGACCCGGCCATCCGCCGCGTCATCGATATCGGGCGGCGGCTGGAAGGCATGGCGCGGAACGTGAGCATCCACGCGGCCGGCGTCGTCATCGCCGACGAACCGCTCGACGGGCTCCTGCCGCTGTACAAGCCGCCGGACTCGGACGTCATCCTGACGCAGTTCGAAGGCACGACGGTCGAGAAGGTCGGCCTGCTCAAGATGGACTTCCTGGGATTGCGGACGCTGAGTGTCCTGGCCCGAGCTTGCGAGCTGGTCCGTCGGCACCACGGCGTCGACGTGGACTTGGAGCGGATCGACCTGAAGGATCCGAAGGTCTTCGAGCTGTTTGCAGCCGGGCAGACCAAGGGCATCTTCCAATTTGAGTCCGGCGGCATGCGCGGCGTTTTGATGCGGATGCGACCCAACCGGATCGAGGACCTGATCGCCGCCAACGCCCTGTACCGGCCCGGCCCGATGACGAACATCGACGCCTACGTCGCCCGCAAGCACGGCGAGCGGTGGACGACGCCGCACAAGATCATGTCCGAGGTCCTGGAGGAGACGTACGGCATCATCGTCTACCAGGAGCAGGTCGCCCGGCTGGTCAACCAGCTCGGCGGCATCGAGCGCAAGCGGGCCTTCCGGCTGGCCAAGGCCATCAGCAAGAAGAAGACGGCCATGATCGAGGCCGAGCGCGAGCCCTTCGTCGCCGGCGCCGTCAAGAACGGCCTGAAGAAGGACGCGGCCGAGCAGGTCTTCAGCCAAATCCTGCCGTTCGGCGAGTACGCGTTCAACAAGGCGCATTCGACCGGCTACGCCCTCGTCGCCTACCAGACGGCCTACATGAGGGCGTACTACCCCATCGAGTTCATGGCCGCCCTGCTGACGTACGAGATGGTCGACACGAACAAGGTCGTCGAGTACATCGAAGAGTGCCGGCGTCTTGGCATCGACGTCAAGCCGCCCGACGTCAACAGCAGCGACGCGGACTTCACGGTCGTGGACGCGACGGCCGGAGGCGGCCGGCGCTTCCTGCGGTTCGGCCTGGCCGCGATCAAGGGCGTCGGACGCAAGGCCGTCACGGCGATCGCGGAGGCTCGGACTCGAGGCGGCCGATTCGCGAACCTGTACGACTTCTGCGAGCGCGTCGATCTATCCGTGGTCAACCGCGGCGTCGTCGAGGCGTTGATCAAGGCTGGCGCCTTCGACTCCACGGGCGCGATGCGAAAGGCCCTCACGCTCGTCCTGGATCGGGCGCTCAGCGTGGGAGCCGAGGCCCAGCGCGACCGCGAGGCCGGCCAGTTGAACATGTTCGGCGACCTCGCAGGCGGCGGCGAGCCGGCAGCAATGCCTCAACTGTCCAGCGACCAATGGAGCGAGGCGGAGATGCTCGCCAACGAGAAGGCCGTCCTGGGTTTCTACGTGACGAGCCATCCGTTGGCCCGGCACGAGGACATGCTGCGCAAGTTCACGACGGCGTGCTGCGCCGATTTGCCGGATTTGCCGGACGGCGCGGACGTCGTGCTCGGCGGCATGGTCAGCCGCATCCGCACGACCCTGACCAAGACGGGGCGCTACGCCGGCTCCAAGATGGGCATCCTGACTTTCGAGGACCTGA
>CAZERK010000572.1:863-2570 GCA_964514515.1 uncultured Planctomycetaceae bacterium | reverse complement strand
GCGCCGCAACCGGCGCTTTCTGCGGCCGCCCAGGAGGTCGGCCGCTACCTGCGCGCCCCTGAATTGCGCACGGTGATTTGGACGCAGACTCGGCCTTTTTCACGACCGCTGACCGCACGACTCGGCCCTTCGGACGGGTCGGTTCGGCTGGACGAGCGGCTGGGGCGACAATTGACAGCGGTGCGACGCGCGAATATGAAATGACTCGTGGCGGAGATCGAACCCCTACCAACGATCGAGGATTGGCCCAAGCCGACGCTGCGCCGAGAGGCGATGCCCCACGCTCGGCTGCTTCTGCTGTTGGTCCTGTACGCCACGGGGTTGACGCATGCGGTCTCCCGGCCCTGGACCGGCATGCACGACTGGAACGGCGCGTTCTTCTCGCAACTCGCCAGGAACTTCCTTCGCTATCCGATGGACCTCCACCACGGGATGCCGATTGTAGCGGTCGGCGAGGCCGTGCCGCCACCGGAGGAACGGTCCATCTATGCGACGCATCCGCCGGGGTTGGTCTGGCTCGTGGCGGGCGCGTTCGCGTTGCTGGGCGAGCCTGAATGGGTGGCGAGACTCGTTCCGATTGTGGCTTCCCTGGGAACGCTCGCGCTATTCGTGATGCTGGTTCATCGCGCATGGGGGCGTTTCGCGGCGACGCTGGCAGGCCTGATCTACGCAGTCATGCCCATGAGCGTCTACTTCGGGCGGATGGTGGACCACGAGGCCGTCTGTCTGTTCTTCATGATGGCGGCCATCGCCGCCTGGCAGGTCCTCGTGGACAGAGATCGTCCGCAAGGGCATCGCTTCGCGGCAGCGGTCGGCTGGGCAGCGGCCATCGCCGCGGGGATTTGGGTCGATTGGTCGGGCTTCTTGTTCGCCGGCCTGTTTCTCCTGCACGCCGTCGTGCAGCGAGGACGAGGACGAATCTCGTCGTGGCTGCTCCTCCTAGCCTTGGTAGTGCCGGCGGCGGCAGGCGCCGCGATGCTGCGATACCTCGTGACCTACGGCTTGGCCGGCAGTTGGTCGGACCTCGGAGCGATATTCCTGTCGAGGGCGGCGACGGCCGAGGGGGAGTTGCTGCGGCGCGATCCCTCGGCGGAAGGCGGCGCTGGGACCTACACGGTGGAGAAGCTCTCGTGGCCTGTCCTGCTCTTCGCCGCGGCCGGCGTCTGTCTTGCATGCGTCAGCCGCGATGCGCGTGGAGGCGCCGGCGGTCGGATGGCGGACGGCCGTATCGATGACGTGGGCGCTACGGTCCCGCTATCCGGCGGATGGGTGCTGCTGGCGACCGGCATCATCTGGCTCGCCGTCTTCTGGGGACAGTATCAGCGACACAACTACTGGTTGTTCTACCTGGGGCCGCCGGCGGCACTATTTGCTGCGGTGGCCCTGTGCGCGATCGGCGCCCACGCGATGGCGTTCGGACGCCGAGTCGGGCAAGTCATCCTCGGATGCGCCGTCGCGACGGTTCTCGTCTTTGCGCTGGCTGGAACGGACGACTACTTCTCGAGGGTGTCCTATTCGTCGGACGCGGCCGCCGCGTGGCAGCAGATCGGGCGAAGGCTCGATCCGCGCGACCGCGTGCTGTTGTACCGCAGCCCGATTCTGATCGAGGACCGGGGCGGCTACCGGTTCCGCAACATCGTTCCGCCGCAGCAGGCCTATTATCTCGACCGAGCGTTCGGTGCGGAGCGCGACCTTCAGGCCGTGCAG
>CAZERK010000572.1:0-853 GCA_964514515.1 uncultured Planctomycetaceae bacterium | reverse complement strand
TGCAGGCACGCTCCGACGCTTACGCGATGTTCGTCATCCCTGTTTTCGACGCCCTCTCTCCGGGAGGCCCCATCGCAGAGCTCGAAAGGCACTTCGACGGCGTGCAGATGGGCCCGTTCGTCGTGTTCGACTTCCGAGAGACTCCGTCGACTCAGGAGTAGAGGCGAGCGGACGCCGATTCCAGCCTGAATACGCCGAACGGTCGTGCTCGTAGCTGCCGGCCAGAAGGCTCGCTCCACCCGCGGCGTCAGCTTGGCCGCCGTCGGTCGAGTCAGCGTCCACCGCAAGCGATCAGGGCTTGTCCGTCGTCGTTTGCTCCATGTGCTTCTCGACGAGGGCCTGCAGTTCCGGTCTGGCTCGCTCCACGTAGTCCTCGATGATCTGCTCGCGGTATTCGAGGATGTCGGGCGGCAAGTCCTCGCTGCTTAGCAGGAAGTCGATCTCAAAACTGCCGTCCTTGCTCGGAACCGTGATCTTGCCGACGTAAGGCGACCGCCGTGCGGCGCTGTGCGCTCCGCCGCCCGCGATCGCCTCGGAGAGCCCGACGGAGATGCCGTCGCGGTTGATCTGGTATTCGATGCCCGTCTCGGCGGCGAGCAACTCGAAGGCCTGTCGGATCGTGCCCTGCTCCATGAGCAGCGTGTAATTCTGAGCCGTGGAGCGCGGCAGCTTCAGCATCATGCCCGGCTGGAAGAAGATGGCGACGTCCGCGCGGCTGGCCAGGTCGTTCAGGATCTTGGACAACGCCGTGTTTGTGTACTTCACGCTCAACCGCCGCGAGAGCTGGTTCGCGATCTGCGCCTCGCGCGTGCGGATCACGATGCTCTTGTCCTCCGGGAGCCAGACCCAGCCG
>CAZERK010000571.1:0-2571 GCA_964514515.1 uncultured Planctomycetaceae bacterium | reverse complement strand
AGACGCGTCGGGTCCATGAGCGGCAGAATCTCGATCTTCTGACCGGTCTTCGCCGTGATGCCCGGGTTTCGCATGACGGACTCGGCTGACTCGCCGCTCGGGGGCTGGACGTTGAGCACGAGCTTCGCGCAATGCGTTGTGCGTTGCCACGAATCGCTATGGCCGCGGGCATCGGGAGGTCCCACGCCGATGCACAACAGGGCCGGGCCGGGCTGCTCGATGTTGAGCGTCGCCTGCTTCGCCCCCGGGGCGACGCGTAGGGGCAGCAAGCTGTCTTGCTTACCGGCCGCGCGAACGAAGAACTGCGCCACGTTGGCGTTCTCCCACGTGACATCGCGGCCGGCGGCCCTGGGCAGATTGAGCTCCACGCTCGTGGGCTGCCCTGCGATCGGCCGGAGCGTTGTGGGAACGAAAGCTGCGGGCGTGTCGACCGTCGCGATGGTCGGATTCGCCCATGCAGCGAGTGCAAGCGTGGTGATCGCGGCGGACAACGCCCACCCGTTCGTGCGTGTCGCCGGACTTGGTGGATGCATCATGGCGGCTCCTCCTGGATGGGGTGACGTCCTCCTTGAGGCGTTCATTGTCGGCTCGCGGCCTGCCAGTATAAGCCAAGGCTTTGGCCGAAGCTCCCCACAGAGGAGGCCTGCGGACGCACCGGTGGGCGGCCGCTCGCCTCAGCAGGTTTCCTGGCTTCAGACACCGTGCCGCGCATACGGGCAAACGGCTTGATCGCCTCGCGCGGTCGCGGACCGTGACGGACCGGCCGCGCGCAGCGGCACGCCCGGATTCGGCATCCGATTTCGCCGCCGAGCTGCCAGCGAGGCTTTCGACGTGAAGGGGGCTGCCAGGCGCAACCGTTACGGATGTCGGCGCGAGCGCCTGGAATACCGCCGTGCGAGCTTGACGGACGTGAGCATCACGAACGTCACGCAAGCGATGGGGATACAGAAGATGCCGCACCACTTGAACCGGCCTTCGTCGATCTGCCCGTCGCAGTTGTTGTCAACGTAGTCGCAGCACTCCGTCGCGTTGGGGTTGATCGCCGCGTTCGTATCATCGCAGTCAGTGTCGTCCGCGACGTACCCCTCCGGCTGGGTGGCGGCCTCGGTCGTGTTCTCCGGATCGCCAAACCCGTCGCCGTCCGAGTCTCGGTACCACGTCACGAGCTGGGGTCCCGGCGGCGGCTCGTTGCAGTCCGCGATGCCGTTGTCGTTGCTGTCCGTGTCGGCCACGCCGCAGCCGCAGGCGCCGGGCGCCGTCTTGTTCTTATCGTTGGGGCAACCGTCGTTGCAGTTGGGCGTCCCGTCGCCATCGCTGTCCGTGTCGGCTACGCCGCAGCCGCAGGCGCCTGGCGCCGTCTTGTTCTTGTCGTTGGGGCAACCGTCCTTGCAGTTGGGTGTCCCGTCGCCGTCGCCGTCCGTGTCGGCCACGCCGCAGCCGCACGCACCGGGCGCGGTCTTGTTGATGTCGCCCGGGCAGCCGTCGATGCAGTTCTCAGCCCCGTCGCCATCATCATCGTCGTCCGGCACGCCGCAGCCGCAGACGCCGTCAGCAATCTTGTTGATGTCGCCCGGGCAACCGTCGTTGCAGTTCGCGACGCCATCGCCGTCGGAATCGTCGGCGCAATCGGAGCCGGGGCCTTGCGGCGTTCCTCCTGCAGTGACGCAGTCGGCCTCGGAGAGCATCTGGCACGAACCGTCCCCGAAGCAGCAGGCCTGGTCTTGGGCCAGACCTGGTTGGACGCCGACCGCCAGGAACGTTGCCAGCGCTGCCGGAAGAACGAGCAGGCTGAAGCGCTTGGAAAGTGTCGAACGGCCAGTCGGCGATTCTCCAGCAAGACCGGCACAATGCGTCGCATTTTGAGTAAGGTCAGTTAGCATCGGGGTTTCCTCCGTCTCGGAAAGCGGGACTTCCGCGGCAAGCGCTGCGTAGCGGGGCCATCGGTTCATGCATCCTGCGCATCCGGCCGCGAGACCATGCTTGTATAACATCCGATCCGCTCGCTGCTTCCAGACTTGGCGAGGTAAAAGGCGACAGTACACCAAGATCACGGATAATTCAATCGGTGACCTCCCACCATTTTCGTGGGCACGATATGTCCGCCGGTTCGCCCTCAAACGCCCTGAATACGGTTGGCGGCGCCGTGGACCCGGACACGGCCGCTTCAAACCGGCTTTCGCGAGCAACAGGCAGGGCAAGTGGCGCGTGTCGCAGCCTCGGCGGCATGTCGCAGAGCCCTGGACGTTGGACAGAAGGGGGGCAGGCCGCCTTGGAGCGGCCTTGCCTCGGCCATCCTCTGCTGTGTAGCGGAGCCTCGTTTCCATTGCTGTCGTTCACCACCGTGGATCGCCGCACCTCGTCTTGGGGGGCGACAGACTTGCTGCCCTAAGCTTGTTGACTCGGCATATCGAGGCCGTTATGCTTCGCATTCGGTTTTGGCGCCCAGCTAACGACGGGCGCGCCGCTCACCTCGCACACGGAGCGGAAGGCGTAGGGCAGTCGCCCTATGCGAAAGAGGCGTCCGTCAGCCACGGAGGGCGCCACATCGTTTCAATCCAGGGGGCGAGCTCG
>CAZERK010000570.1:0-2571 GCA_964514515.1 uncultured Planctomycetaceae bacterium | reverse complement strand
ATCCCTGCGCGTGCCGCCTCGCCCGCGCCGTGGGCTCGGCTGCCTTCTGGGTGGCCGGTATGTGTGCCGTGCGCGAGGCGGCCGCCGATTCGACTGCGCCCCGCGCATGACGGCTCGGTCTTGGCCGTCGCCGTCGATTACGTTGGGGCAATTACGGGGCGGTCTGCATCATCTGCGCCAGCCGGGACTCGGCGTAGAAGATGTTCTTGTCGCCGACCATGTTCACCAGTTGCAGCAGCTCCTGCATGCTGGAGACTTCCTCGACCTGCTCGTCGACGAACCATTGCAGGAAGCTGCGCGTCGCGTAGTCCTTCTCGCTGTCCGCCAGGGCGACCAGATCGTTGATCTGGGTCGTGACCGTCTTCTCGGCCTCCAGGGCGGCCTGTACGATAGCCGCGACGGAGCCGTAATCGCTTCGAGGCTTGGCCACGCCGTCGAGCGTGACGGCGCCACCGACGTCCTCGACGTACTTGAGAATCTTCAGGGCATGGTCTCGCTCTTCGTTTGCTTGGCCGAAGAACCGCTTCGAGAACACTTTCAGCCCCATCTCGCTGAAACGACAGGCCATCGCCAGGTAGGTGTGCGATGCGCCGAACTCGTTGGTCGCCTGCCGATTCAGAGCCTGATTCATCTTCTCCGAGATCATCATGGTGACGCACCTCTTCGGATCGTTGACTGGGGTCCTGGGAAAATCGACGCGGGATGATAGTAACGCTGCGGACCGGCTTCAACGTAGCACGGCTGGATGTTGCAAGGAGCCCGCTGACCCCGGTCGTGCGCGTCGATACGCTGGACGATTGTAAGCAGCGTTCCTGGAACGCCGGGGCGGCCGACGCATGGGGCGAAAGGTCAGCCTTGGCGTAATTACGTCGCCCACAGGGGGGCGACGCTGCGTCCAAACGAAGAACGCCGTTGGTAGGCGTCGTCGATCGTCTGAGCCGGGCTATTGGGGTTGCGACAACTGATGGTACGCGTGCGTCCTGGCTTCGTTGGCTTTTTTGTACTGCTCGATGACTTGTCCAAGGTTGCCGAGGTTCTCTGCCGGGGCCTGTTGGAGCAGTTGGTTGAGGCGGTCGACGGTCTCCGGATCGAGGCCCTTAAGATCGAGCCTGCCCGTTCGGTTGAGGCCGTCGATGGCATCTCGCAGGGCCGGGATTCGGTCGAAGATGTTGGTTGCCTGGACCAGTTCGCCGATCGTGCCCCGTTCGGCTTCCTCCGCCAGACGGACCATCTGAGAGGCGACGCGGTATCGCTGCGAATCCTCAGCCGTGTCGCGGTGGTCGCGAACCATCCGCATCTGCTGGCCGAACGCGACGACGGTCCAACAGACCGCGAGGACAACCAAGCCGCCCTCGGCGAGACCGACCGTCATGCCGACGAGTCGGTCGAAGATTCGCAGCGGCGTGCGCGGCAGGATGATCCGTCGTCGCAGCGACTTGCCCAGCCATCCGACGAGCAGCAGAAACACGATGGCCGTTATGCCCAATACGAGCCAGACCGCAGCCGCCCCGATTGGGCTGGCGGCGCTGCCGATGTAGGACGTCAGCATGGGGACGCAGGTTGCCGCTGCGTAGGCGAGGGCGATCATGGCTGACAGCATGAGGATTTTCCGTAAGCCGCCGCGCCATAAGCCGTGCAACATGCCCAGCGCCAGGAAGGGAACGGCGACTTGCCCGAGCAAGTAGTCCCGGTGCGAACTCGTCACGTATATGCCGATGGCGGTAAGGACGATCAGGACGGACGACAGCCACGGTGCCGGGCGATGCAGCCGCCGCGTGATCAGATCGTTGCCCAAGCCCGGCGGGGGAACCGCTTCGAACGGCTCGCCGCGAAAGGCGGGTTTGTGCTGGAGCTTCTGCCGCTGGGGGGTAAAGGTCGTGGACATGTCAGGCCGGCTCCTTCGGTTGGGACGAGGTTGTGCGAACGTTCTGCTTTCAAGGGCGGCACACATCGACGGTACGTTTTGAAACGAACCGTAGGCCAAGTCCGCGAGGCGATGGGTTTCGCCGCGCCACGGCGCCCTGCTGCCGTTCAATCCTAGGCTCTCTATTTATCGGTTGTCCCTCTGGTGACTGAATATTCCGCCGCAGGGTTTCGGCCGCGACGGAGGTTGTCTTGCCGCCGCTTCTGAAGGAACGGGGGCACGAAGGGACAACCGAGGCACCGTCGTTTGCCGGCAATCGCGGACAGGCGCCTCGCGAGGCGCTGTTTTCGATGGGTCTGCCGCCGCTGGCTCAGAGCCAGTCGCCTTTTTTGCCACGCTTGACAGGGGAAACCGTGGGGCGTCTTATGACGCGCTGGTCGATGGCATAGTCACCCAATCGCCAGGAGGAGCCCTCATGTCCAGCGAAGCAAGCTGGTACTACGTCAAGGACGGCAAGGCCGCCGGTCCGATGACCTTGGACGATCTGGTCGCTCAGTTGCCCTCGGCGGGCGGGCTGGACGCCTTGGTCTATGGTCCTGCGACGGCCGATTGGATGAAGGCTCGGAACGTCGCGCCCGTCATGTCTCGCATGAAGGGCGAGGCCGTGCTGCGCTCTGCCGGCGCGGCCGTCACCCGCCTCGGCGACG
>CAZERK010000569.1:0-2575 GCA_964514515.1 uncultured Planctomycetaceae bacterium | reverse complement strand
CTCCAGCATCGGTCCCATCATGCCTGAGGCTTCCGACGCCTTGATGAGGCTGACGTAGAGGGGAGAGAACACCTTCGGATGATCAGCCAGCGCGGCGGAGAACTCCGAGCCGGCGTTCACGCGTTCTATAACGGCATCCAGGGCCTGGGCAAACCGGGGCGAGTTGCCCTCGTGCGTGCATGCATCGAGGGCCTCCGCCAGGGAAACGCCCGTCTCGACCATCACCGCCAACTGATTGGTGAAGAAGATGACGTCCTCGGATCGGAAGCTCTTTCTCGATCCGCGTCTCACCTTGCCGCTCGTTGCCAGGCCGGTCTTTGGCACAGCGCCGCGGCCCTTGGGCGCGATGCGGACGACGAACTTGCCTTCGCTGCGAATCGTCTTCGCGGCTTCCGCCTGGTTGGCGGCCATGACCTCGCCCTGGACTTGGGCGCCGCCGTCGTCGCGAGCTACGTACGTGAAGATGGGCATGGGTGATGCTCCCGGATGTAGCGTCGTCCCCCTGTGGGCGACGCACGTCTGCCAGCGGCGTTCAATCCCCTGAGGCGTCGGTCATCCCGTCGCGCCGGCAGCGCCACGATCGCGCGTCATTGGTTCTCGTCCTGACGCAACGCCCGGGCCGCCTCCGCCAGTTCGGCCCAGACCGGACGAGAACCAGCCGGTGATGGTCGACCGATCAGTCGCGCCAGCCGATGCGGATTCTCGGCCGCGTACATCGCCTCTTCGGGCGAGACCCTTCCGCTCTTGACCAATTCCGCGAGGGACTGCTCCATCGTGTGCATGCCCTGGCTCTTTCCCGTCTCCATGATCGAGTAGATCAGGTGCGTCTCGTTCTCGCGGATGACGCGGCTGATAGCGGACGTCGAGACCAGGATTTCCGTCGCGGGCGTCAACGTCTGGTTCGCTGCGTCGCGCACCAAGGTCTGGCAGAGGATGGCTCGCAGGGAGCCGGCCAACTGTGTGCGGACCTGCGGCTGCTGGGTCGGCGGAAAGACGTCGATGATGCGAGACAACGTTTGTGCGGCGCTGGCCGTATGCAGGCTCGCCAGCACGAGATGACCCGTCTCGGCGGCCGTCAGGGCCGTCGAGATCGTCTCGAGGTCGCGCATCTCGCCGAGGACGATCACGTCGGGCCGTTGTCGCAGGACGTGCCGCAGGGCGGAGGCAAACGACGGACTGTCGTCGCCGATCTCACGCTGCTCGATGATGCAGGCGCCGTGCGAGAAGCTGAACTCGACCGGGTCCTCGATCGTGATGACGTGCGCGGAGCGCGTCTTGTTCATGTGGCCGATCAAGGCCGCGAGCGTCGTGCTCTTGCCCTGGCCCGTACAACCGGTGATGAGCACGAGGCCGTTGGAATAGTCCGCGAAGCTCAGGACGCTCGGCGTCAGGCCCAGGTCCTCGAAGGCCGGAATCTCGCTCGGGATGGCGCGAAAGGCGACGGCGGGTGTTCCGCGTTGATAGTGCGCATTCACGCGAAACCGCCCGACGCCCGGAAGTTGCAGGGCGAAGTCCAGGTCTCGCTGCTGGTAGAGTCGTGTCCGTTGCGTCTCGGACAAGGCCGCCTCCAGGGCGCGCGTGATCTGCTCGGCGCTCTTGGCGACGTGCGACAGCGGCTCCCATCGGCCGTGGACGTAGACCGTCGGCGGCGCTCCCGCGACCAGCAGCAGGTCGCTGGCTCGTCGCTCGGCCGCCTGGGTCAACAGCGAGGACAGCGTTTCCGCGGCCTGAACGCCGTCGTCGGTTGGATGAAGATCGCTCGGCGGCGAGGCGGCGGCGTCTTGTGTCGCGTCAAGGCGCTGCGCTGCGTCGAGCATCCACGACGTGCCGGCACCCTCCCGCGGACCTGAAGGCGTCGTTCGATCAGCAAGCACAGACACGGAAGACCTCCTCGGCGGTCGTGATTCCCGATCGGGCTTTGTCCATACCGTCGGAATAGAGGACCGTCATGCCGGCTTCGACCGCCAGCTTGCGCAGGTCCTGGAGCGGAGCGAGATCAGAAATCGCCTGGCGGACGGCATCGTTCGGCGCGAACAGCTCGTACACGCCGATTCGGCCCAGGTAGCCGGTCCCGTGGCATTTGGCGCAGCCTCGGCCCTGCACGAGCTTCTCGACGGTATGACCGACCTTCTGCATGGCGTGCCGGATGTTCGGCGTGGGCTCGTATTCCTCCTTGCAGTAGGGACAGACCTTGCGCACCAGCCGCTGGGCCAGTACGGCATCCAGGGACGCGCTGACGAGGAAGCTCTCGACGCCGATGTTGTTGAGGCGCGTGACCGCGGAGACGGCGTCGTTGGTGTGCAGCGTCGATAGCACGAGATGGCCGGTCAACGCCGCCTGGACGGCCGTCTTGGCCGTATCCTCGTCGCGGACCTCGCCGACCATGATGACGTCGGGGTCCTGACGCAGCAGCGCTCGCAGGACCGTGCCGAACGTAAGGCCGATCTTGTCGTTGACCTGGAACTGGTTGACCTTTCGCAGGTTGTATTCGATCGGGTCCTCGACCGTGCAGACGTTACGCTCGGGCGAGTTGATCTCGGCCAGCGCCGCGTAGAGCGTCGTGCTCTTGCCGGAG
>CAZERK010000568.1:0-2584 GCA_964514515.1 uncultured Planctomycetaceae bacterium | reverse complement strand
GCCTCCATGATCGTCTCCGCTCAACCGTCGGACGGCCGCTAAGCGCCAGTCGAAAGCGCCCCCAAATCCGTCCCCCCCGTGGCTGCAACGACGAGGCCGACGCCGCCGACTCGATATTCGTCAGACCGACAAGCCGTTACGAGGCACCCGCGGCACCCGATTCGGGACTCGCCCGTTCGGCAGATCCCTGCGACGCGGCCGACGCCGCTGACTCTGGACTCGTCAACTCGAGGAAGATGTCTTCGAGCCGCCGCTCGTGCGTCGCGGCCGACCGCAACGCCTCCAAGGTCCCGCACGCGATGATTCTGCCGTGGTTGATGATGGCGATGCGGTCGGCGATGGACTCGGCCACGTCCAGCGTGTGCGTGGACATGAAGACGGTCCGCCCCTGGCCCACCTTCTCCCGAAACAATTCCTTGACCGTCCGCACGCTTCGCGGATCGAGACCGACCATCGGCTCGTCCACGACGAGCACGGTCGGTTCGTGCAGCAAGGCTGCGGCGAGGACCGTCCGCTGCTTCATACCGTGCGAGAACCCTTCGGCGAGCTGGTCGGCGAACTCGGAGACCTGCAACCGGTCCATGTAATACTGGATCAGCTTCCTGGCTTCGCGACGATCCAGCGCGTACATCTCCGCGACGAATTCGAGAAACTCGCGGGCCGTCAGTTTCTCATAGAGAAACGGCTCGTCCGGCACATAAGCGAGCTGTGCCTTGGCCAGCCGACCATCGCGTGCCATGTCGTGGCCGCAGACCCGAATTCGGCCCGCGTCCGGCCGCATCAACCCGACGATCATCTTGATCGTTGTGGTCTTGCCGGCCCCGTTGGGGCCCAGGAAGGCGAAGACCTCACCGCTCCGCACGTCCAGCGAGATGTCGTCAACGGCTCGGAGCCGGCCGAAGCATTTGCTGGCATGTTCCACGATGATGCACATGCGATGCCTGAGCTGCCGCGCACCCGGACTCCAAACCGCCCCGATACGTCCGCGCGCCCGCGACGCGTCACCCAATCTGTAACCGCGAGGACGCAAACGTGCAAATAGGGAGGCGCCGCTTGTGCAGTTCATCGCGACGTCAGCATCTCGCGGCAGTGGCGCCGGTGAATTCGTCGTGCGGCACCGCTCATAACCGGTGCACGGTCGCGACAGGCAGCGTCCCAACCGGGCTGCCCGTGGCCGCGTCAACCGATCGTCCCTATTCCTCCAACTCGGGCTCCGCGTCGAAGACCTTGGCCCGGGCCTCGTGATCGACGGGCTCTTCCGTGAGAACAAACCGACCCAGCAACGGGAGGCTCACCTCCTGCCGCAGAACTCGGCCCGAGTCGTCCGCCCACGCCACAGCCCCGTCGGTCTCGATACGAAAGCAGCCGACTTGCTGGCCGCGATGCTCGATCGTCTCCGTCCCCGTCACCATCACCAACCGTGTGTTGAATTCCGCGCCGTCGCCCTTTGCGACCGAGAGCACGTCCAGGAGGCGAATCCGCCACGTCTGCCCGACGTAGAGGTTCTCGAGATAGGCGAATGGCCTGAACGACTCGCCCAGGCATTCGGATAACCGGCCATCGAGCGGAATCAGCCTCCGCGCCGCACCGAGCTTGAACTCGCAAGCGTAGTCCTGCCCGAATCGCTCCGCCCGCACGGTGATCGGGACGCCTGCGCCTTCAATCGAGAACAGAAATGCGTCGAGCGTGTTGTCTTGCTGATAAGCGAGTTCGCTTCGCACCAGCAGTTGCTTGTGCTTCGGAAGAAAGCCCGAGAGCCCGCCCAAATCAAGGACCGTCGCGTTGTGGATCCTCATGCCGGACGGCGTAGGGGCAGCGCTGACCCAGCTTGTGCCGACGCGGTAGCCCTCGTCGTTGCAAATAGCCGTTTGGTACTCGCCGCTCCACGCGTGCGGACGCGGCGGATCCTGTGCCGTCCAAAACGGAACGACATCCCGCTGAATCAGCAGGGTCATCAGGCACAACCAACTCCCTGCCAGGATGATGCCGATCAGGCGATTCATGCCAGGGGCGCTCCCGCTCACGCACCAGAGCGCGCTCGGTTCGCTTGCTGCGTCTGCCAACAGGCGGCCGACGCTGAGCCGACAGCGGCCGGGCCTGCTCAGAATGGCATCCCGCGAGGCGGCCGGCCCTCGTCTGCCCGGCCCACGTGACCCGTATGCCGCGCCGCCGATTTTATGAACCGTCCCGTGCAGCGGTCAAACCGCCAATAACCGGGAAGCGTCCCAATAGAGCCTGCGCGGGCCGATCCTGCTTGACAGTCACGCATCGCGGGCCTTTGCTGGGTCCGTTGCCGTGAATCAGCCGAGGGCCCGCCGTGTCGAGCCGATCCGCCCTGACTCCGCTCCATCGCCCCCGAACGTTGCGCCGTCTCGTGATGGGCGCCGCGGCCGTCGCAGTCCTCACGCTCGCGATGGCGGCAGTGATGTTGCGGGCCCCAGCTTGGTACCAACCTCCCATCGTTCCGACAGCGCAGCGGCAGCAGGTCCGCAACAACCTGGTCGACGCCGAGCAGGCGTTTACAGAGAGCATCCGCGCCGAGGCCGGCATCTTCGTCTACCACGTCTACCAGGACGACTTGAAC
>CAZERK010000567.1:0-2599 GCA_964514515.1 uncultured Planctomycetaceae bacterium | reverse complement strand
GACCAGCGTTGTTTTGCCGTGGTCCACGTGAGCGATGATGGCAACGTTGCGAATCGTCTTGTTGATCACGTTCTCTTCTTTCTGCGCAAACGGGAGCCGCCGCTGGCTTGCTGCCGCGAAGCCCGCTTCCAAGCGAAAGGGCCGGCGCCTGCGCACAGTTTACGCGCCCTTTCCGTAGCCGTCGCCCCGTCCAGCCTCTCGGCGAGAAGCCCAGCCAGGCCGGTGCAGCAAGACCGCGACGCCGCTTCTGTCCGGTCCAAGGCCGTGCACGAGCCTGGCCACAGAGAACGGGCTTTTCGCAAGATGCCGCGGGCGAGCGAGGGTATACTGACCGCTCGGGCCGATGGGAGGACCGCAACATGCTCCGCTCAATTCGATTCCTGGTACAATGCGCCGCCGTCGTAGCCACCTCGGGAAGTCTCGCCATGAACAACGCTTTCGCACAATCGAAAAACGATGAAGCCGTCCGGCCTGCCGCGTTCGCCGGTTCATGGTATCCGGGCGATCGGGCGGCCCTCACCCAGGAGATCAGCGGCCTGCTGGAGAAAGCGGCCGCGACGAACGTTCCCGGCCGGCCCGTCGCGCTCATCGCGCCGCACGCCGGCTATCGCTTCAGCGCGCCGACGGCCGCTCACGCCTATCGCTGCCTGCGAGGGCAGACGTACAAGCGCGTGATCGGGATCGCCTTCAGTCACCGCCTCGCCAGCTCGTACCAGGGCGTCAACGTGCCGCCGGAATGGACGGCGTACCAGACGCCGTTGGGCCAGGCGCCGCTCGACCTGGAGGCGTGCGACGATCTGCGCAAACGGCCCGGCTTCCGCTCCGACGTCGGCATCGATCGCAGCGAGCATTCCCTGGAGTTGCAGTTGCCGTTCTTGCAGAGCGTGCTGAAGGACTTCAAGCTCGTGCCGCTTTACGTCGGCCGGATGTCGGAGGGGGACTATGCCCGCGCGGCCGAGGCGATCCTCCGCTGGGTGGACGATCAGACGTTGATCGTCGTCAGCAGCGACTTCACGCATTTCGGCTCCAACTACGACTACGTGCCGTTCAAGGACAGCGAGCAGACCAAGCTCCGCGCGTTGGCCGACAAGGCGGCGGCGCCGATCACCGCCTGTGACTTCGACGGCTTCGAGAACCATCTGGCGAAGACGGGGGACACGATTTGCGGCCGAGGGCCCATCCTGCTGCTGCTTCGCATTCTGTCGATGCAAGGCGGGGCGGACGGCGTGCGCGCGGCCATCGACATGTCGGGCAACCTGTTGGGAAACTGGGAGAACAGCGTGACGTACCAGGCGTTCGTCTTCGCGCGACGGCCCGGCAAGAGCAGCGCCGACGAGCGACGACAGCTTTTGCAGATCGCGCGGCAGACCATCGAGGCGCATCTGTCGGGCAAGGAGCCTCCGACGATCGACGCCGCCAAGCTGCCGAAGCCGCTGAAAGAGAAGGGCGCCTGCTTCGTGACGATGCAGAATCACGGCCAACTCCGCGGGTGCATCGGCAACATGGTCGCGGAGGGGCCGCTCTGCGAATCGGTCGTGCGCAACGCCGTGCTGGCGTGCAAGGACTATCGCTTCACGAGCGAGCCGGTCACGCTGAAGGAGCTAAAGGACATCGATCTCGAGATCAGCTACCTGACGCCGATGCAGCGCGTCAAGGACACGAGCGAAATCGTCATCGGTCGGCACGGGCTCTTGATCTCGCTGCGTGGCTACCGGGGCGTGCTCCTGCCGCAGGTCGCCTACGAACGGGGCTGGACACGCCAGGAGTTCCTCGAACAGACGTGCCGCAAGGCGGGCTTGTCGCTCGACGCCTGGAGAGACAAGGACGCGGAAATCTACAGCTTCGAGGCGGAAGTCTTCGGTGAGAACGATCATGGCTCGCCGTCCGCTTGAGATGCTGGAGCAGACGCAGGAGCACGGCGTTCGCCCATCCCGGGATCGCCAGAACAGAGCCGCGACCGTCAGGAAGCGGTCTTCGTGCCCAGCGAAGTATCCGCCCCTCAATCTGTCTGAATGCAGGCGCGCCAGGCGACCTCAGAAGCTCGACTGCTCGCGGCGGCAGTTTCTACGTCGCTCGGCGGCCGTCACGATCGGCCTGGCCTTCGGCGACTGGGCGACGGCCGGTTGCGGTCCCGAACCCCAGACGAGCCAAGCCGGCGGTCTCGCACGCAAGGCTCGCGTGGTCATCGCTCGTGACGGGTCCTTGCTCAAGGGCCGCGTGGGCGAACATGCCGAGCTGCTGCGCAAGATGCTCGACGCCGCCGTCCAGAAGCTGACGGGCTTGCCCGATGCCGCAGCGGGTTGGCGGACGTTGTTCAAACCGTCCGACCGGATCGGCATCAAGGTCAACGCCCTGGGCCTGCCGACGCAGCCGGCCGTGGTCGATGCGATCGCCGCCGGGCTTACGGCGTCGGGCGTGCCGGCCGAGAACATCATCATCTGGGATCGGTTCGATACCGAGTTGTCGGCGGCGGGCTTCAAGCTCAACCAGTCCGCCGGCGGCGTGCGGTGTCGCGGTACCGACGCCGCGCATTACGGCAGCGGCTATCAGAAGGAGGTCGAAACGAGGGGGCTGGTCTGTTCGTGGGGCTGAGGGCTCG
>CAZERK010000566.1:0-2600 GCA_964514515.1 uncultured Planctomycetaceae bacterium | reverse complement strand
TGTCCGAGGCACACATCGGCGAACCCCTCGCGTCGAGTCGCCCCTTTCACCCTCTGGCTTCTCATCCCTCCTGGGGCGTCCTCCTTCCGGCTCTCTCCCCTCCGTCTTGCTCGGCAGCGGCCTCTGACCCTTCTCAGGCAGCGACTCCTCTCGCCTTTCAGGTAGCGCCTCTCTCAGCCTCTCAGCGGCGGCTTGCTGGAGTCTTGCTTCTTTCCCCAGCCGCCGTCCTCCTTCTGGGCTGCTTGTATAACGCAGCGATGTCAGGCGCCGATGAGCGGAGCGTTAATTGCGCATGAAGAATCCAGCCCCCCGCGCGGCGTCGCCTTTTCGCACGGCCGGAACCCGCCTATAACAGATGCAGGGCGAAACAACTCCCCGCGGAGCTATCTGCCATGAAACTCAGAAGACTCGGAAACAGCGGCGTTTACGTCTCGGAGTTATGCCTGGGCGCCATGAACTTCGGCATGGCCGACTGGGGAACCAGCGAGGCGGAGGGCCTGAGCATCCTGTTCGCCTACTTCGAGGCCGGGGGCAATTTCATCGACACCGCCGACGTCTATGCCAAGGGCGTCAGCGAGGAAGTCTGCGCCAAGGCGATCAAGGCCCGACGGGAACAGATCATCGTGGCGACCAAGGGGCATTTCCCGGTCACCGAGCGCTTCGGCGAGCCGCCGTCGCACCCCAACGCCTTCGGCTCGTCACGGCGACACCTCACGCTGGCGCTGGAGGACAGCCTGCGCCGCCTGCAGACGGACTACATCGACCTGTACCAGGTCCATTGCTGGGACGGCGTGACGCCCATCGAGGAGACGCTCAGCACGCTGAACGACTTCGTTCGCAGCGGCAAGGTCCGTTACGTCGGCCTGAGCAACTTCGAGGCCTGGCAGATCGCCGAGGCCCGGCAGCTTTGCATCCGCTTCAACTGGGAGCCGTTCATCACGGCCCAGATGCAGTACAGCCTCGTCTGCCGCGACGTGGAGCGCGAAGTCGTTCCCGTGTGCCAGCGCTATGGCATCGGCCTGCTGCCGTGGAGCCCGCTCGGCGGCGGCGTGCTGACCGGCAAGTACAAGCGAGACCTCAGCGGCCCGACGGGCTGCCGTTTCGGCGAGAAGCCCGACAGCCCCAGCTTCTGGCGAAAGCGGTTCGTCAGCGAGCGGAACCTCCAGATCGCCGAGGCGGTGAAGTCCGTGGCGAACGACATGGAGGCGACGCCGACGGCGGTCTCGCTGGCCTGGCTCCTGGCGCGGCCGACGGTCGACAGCATCATCATCGGGCCGAAGTCGGCCGCGCAGCTCCAGGACAACCTGGCCGCGGCCGAGCTGTCGCTGTCGTCCGAGCAATTGAGCCGCCTCGACGAGGCCAGCGAGCCGCTCAAGGTGTACCCAACCGAGTTCATCTCGACGACCCGGCGGAATGCGCCGCGTGACGAAGAATAGTTGGAGGCTATCCCAAGACCGCATTTCAATCAGAGCCGGACGCTGCGTCGCAAACGCAGGCGCGAATCGCTTCACGGGCGCGCTCGGCAAGGTTGCGCACGCCCATCCACGCGGGTGGATTGCCCCGACTTGTTGTAACAAGAATGACCGACAGTCAAAAGTGTTGTGCCGCCTCAGGGCGATTCGGATCGGCCGAGCTCGGCGTCAGGCTTCCGGCCTCAACGAGATTCCGCTCCACGCGACCCGGCGTGAGCGATCGGCCGCGCTCCGGCTGCACCAGAGGCGCCGAGCGAACGATTGGCGCCTCCGCTTTCTTGCCGCCGTTGCGCTTGCGGTAGTAGTGGTAGTACTCCCATAAGCCCCACGCCAGCAACGCCAAGGCCAGCACCGTTCCGATGATGTACGACGCCAGCCGCGCGCTGCCCAGCAACTGCTCGATGTGCGCGCTGAACTTCCATCCCGCCAATATCCAAAGCGGTACGGAAATCAGCGCGGCCCCGCCGTCGAATACCAGAAACTTCCAATACGGCACGCGGAATACGCCCGCATTCAGAAAGACGATCGATCGCAGGCCCGGCATGAACCGCGCTGCGAACAAGATCTTGGCGCCGTGGCCGGCGTACATCTCTCGCGCCCGAGCGACCATCCACGGCCTGGCGAACCGACGAAACAGGCGATGATCGAGCACGTGCATGCCGTAGCGCCGACCCAAGACGAAGAGCGTCGTGTCGCCGAGGATGACGCCGAACAGGCCGCAGAAGATCATCAGCCGCAGATCGGCGCCGCCCTTCTGCACGAGCCATCCGGCGGCGAGCAACGGGATGTCCTCAGGCAGCGGCAGGCCGAAGCCGGCGGCCAGCAGCACGAGCACCAGGCCGAAGTACGACCATTGAGAGACAAATGAAAAGAAGAAATCTTCCACGGATGGCTCCGTCGGCTTGCGCTAGTGCCGAGGCGCTGACACCTCAAATGGGCAAGTCGCCCAGTACCGCAGTTGCGCCCTGCAGCGCCGCTGTCACAATCGTTTCAGCGACGCCCTTGTTCTAGTTCCGCGAGCGCCGCTCGTCGCCCGAGAGCATTGATGCGCAACTGTCGCACTAAGTCACCGTGCGCGATCATGCGACGCAGTTGGTAGCGGCCGATCTCCCGCTCGGCCGTTGCGGA
>CAZERK010000565.1:0-2605 GCA_964514515.1 uncultured Planctomycetaceae bacterium | reverse complement strand
CGGCTCTGATGGGAAGCCAGCGTGGCGGCGAGGGTGCAGGTGCAATTGGGGTGAAAGCACATAAAGGAGCACATAAAGGAGCACATAAAGGGGTCACTACTGATTCTTGTCTTGTCGTCGGCCTTGGGCCATCCTGCTGCTCTGCTTATGCCCCGGAGCGACGCACAGAGGCCGGCGTGATCTATCATGGATTGGACTGTGGCAATGGGCGGTTGCGGCCACCCACTTTGGAGGCAATGAAGAATGAGTAGTGACCCCCTTTTTCCCCTTGGGCCGGCTCTGGGCTGGTCGGATGCGATTATGGCGTGCGAGATCACATCTACGCTCGTCGGTTCAAGTTCGACGACCTGGATCGAGGCGGGCCGTTGAGTCTGCGGGATCCGATAGAGATTCGGGGAGAGGGCCGGGCGGGCATGTTCGTCGTCGATAATGATGACACGTACGAGATGCTCCCGTCGACGGCGCGCCCGACCGTAGCCCTGTTGTTGCACGCGGACGAAGGCCCGGAGCGATCCTTGCTGGAAGGCCGCCTTGGCTGGCGAATCGTCCCTATGTCGACGGCTGGCGCTTATAATGCTTGAACAGATGTGGAATGCCCGGCAAACACTGTACAGCTGGGAGCAACGTGGCGACGGATGGGACCACATCAGCCGTCTGCGGAGTCTGACGTAGGGCTTCCGAGAAGGCACGGCGCCTTCAATTGTCCAGGCGGCGAGGCAGTGAGCAGAAGCAGATTCACTCCGCTCACATTGATCGAAGTCGGGGCTATGTCGATGGAATCGCCGTCCGGCCACCCGTCAATCCAATCATCCCAGAAACGTCCCATCGGAAAGTGGGATGGCTTGACGGGGCCACGGAATGTGACCGGTGGCAGATGAATTACGCTGACAAGGAAGTTACCTCGCACGCGTGGTGTCCTCACTACAACACGGGCCATCTGTCCTGCATAACGTCGAAATTCCTCCTCCCGGCGCTTCGCGTCTGTCTTCGGCGTTTTGATTCTCTGTTGCACCAAGCCAACTTGCTGTTGCAACAAATCAAGGCAAAATGCGCCGATCAGCCACAGTCTGAGTCCGTCCTCGAAGCAGGTCAACTTCCACCCCCGATCCTCGTGGCAGCGCCGGCCGTTCGCTTTGAAACGAGTGAAATGCGTCCTTCCGTTCGACAGGTCAAGTGTTACATGCTGAATAGGAAAGGTGTGCCCATCGACGAACTCGGCGGGCTTGCGGGCGTCCGAGGGCGGCCACAAGACCAACCGATTCGCCTGTGTCTTCTCGATCGCGGCGAACGGCAGATATTTACCATTACCGCTGTCATAGTGGAGCACCGTTACGGGAGCAGCCGGGCGGCCGTCTACCAACAGGCGATGTAGCGGCTTCCAGTAGACAGACACGTCTGGTGAGACAGCCTGTTTCTCATTCCGCGGCCGCTCAGGAGATTCACTTTCGCTCATTCTGGGTGTCCAATGCTTGCAGACGCGCCTTGGCCCATGGCGCCTCTCTCTGTAGCAACGAAGTGGCCAGACTGATTCTAGGGCAGCCTGAGTGCGTATGCCACATGCCGAGGGCTTGCTCGCTGCAGGCTTCCAGCAGGCGTTTCCGGCAATGGCTGCTTCGAGTCGAGAGGTGACCGGCGTACGGCAAATCAAGCCGTTGTGACGGCGGCCGGCGGCGATAGACCTCGTCATGTTGGCCGCTCGGTTCAGTAGCAGGCCTGAGAACGGTCCGCCAGGCGGTTTCCCTTCGACGAGGCGAGAGGACCGCTCGCTCAAGCGCGCGGCTCTGATTCCGATCTCCTCGCCCGGCTTCTCGACCTGAATTCCGAAGCCGCCATCCGGGTCGAACGCGGCGAGTCCATCGTCGCGAGCCGACTCAGCGAGGACCTGAACGAGAACGGGATTCCCGACGAGTGCGAGCTAGGCGACGGGATGCAAGGTGGCGGCGAACAAGATGGTGAGGGCGACGGGCTGGACGGCGAAGGGGGCGAACAGGGTGGTGACGACGAGGGCCTGCAGGGTGAGGGCGACGGCCTGCCGCTGAGCGAGGAAGAGCAGGCGGCCGCATGGGAGGCGTACTTCGATTGGGCGGCCCAGCAGGATTGGGGCCCCGACTCGGAACGGACCGGAAGCGAACAGTTCCAGGCGATGGTCGACAAACTGGCCGAACTCGGCCTGCCCGTCGAGCAGCCGTGAGACCGACACGCAAGACTTACGACGCGACATCACGTAACGATTCGCATTACTGCAGCCCCCGGCCCCCACGTTCGGGGGCTCTTTTTGATGGCGCCGCCGCGTCTGGCGCGCTCGCGGCGCGACGGAGTGTCGTGCGAGATAGGAATCTCGCACGAGGGGCAATACAAGAAACGCCGCCGCTGCGAAGGCATGGCACGGGTCGCGGCTAAGACGCCGCAGCCGGCGCGGCTGGGCATAACAAGAAGCGTCATCGTTGGGCGAGCTAGCGGGAACCCAGGAAGAACGTGCCGAGCGTGCGGAGCAGGATGATCAGGTCGAGTTCCAGCGACGTGTGCTTCACGTAGTAGAGGTCGAGTTGGAGCTTTCGGCGGGCGTCCGCGATGCTCGCCGCGTAGGGGTAGTTGATCTGCGCCC
>CAZERK010000564.1:0-2606 GCA_964514515.1 uncultured Planctomycetaceae bacterium | reverse complement strand
GGCCGCTACGGATGCACGTATCTCTGAAATGCTCCATCCAATCCGAGCCGTCCCGATGTCCACCGGGATGACGGCGATGCGAGTGCGAAGCTCCATCCGAACGCCCTGTGCGATGGCGGTGCACCGGCCTCACAGAGCCCGGCTCGGAAGCATGTCCGCGGAGCACGGCTCCGACGCCCCTCGGTATACTCTACCCGCCTATCTACAAGGGCTGTTTTTGTTCGCATGACGATTGACAGGCCGCCCGAAGCGTGGCTAGACTTCGCGCCGCCTTCGGCGTGTCCCGGTTCCGGTGGGTCCGGCAGACGAAATTGACGCCGCCGGATCGTTCGGGCACGTTTCGGCGCGGACTCGGATGACGCAACCCGATCGGCCACCGCGAGAGACTGAAGAGGATGCCAAATCCAGCCGGTTGTTCTGGCGGCACGGGCATCTGGCGATCGAGTTTGTCGCGTACCTGCTGGTGCTCGGCTACGCCGGACGATGGCTCGATCAGCATTATCATTGGAACGGCCGCGGCCTTCTCGTCGGGCTGTTGCTGGGAATGGTCGCCTGGTTCTACCGAGTGCTGCGGCAGACGTGGCACTTGTTTAGATAGCGCCGCAGAATCGAGGCGCATCGCCGTGCAAGAACGCGGCCATCGTCGGTTGGACGTCGAGAACTGAGCGCCGCGCCTCGTCGAAGACGTCCGGCGACATCGGACTGAGCAACTTTGCGAACGATCCTTCAGTTCACGATCGGCGGCGCCCTCGCGCTGGCGGCCATCGCGGTCTTGTGCCCCCGTTGGCTGGACCCCGTTCGCGGCTCGGCCGTCCTTGCCGCGGCCGGCATCTGTTACGCAGCCGCGTTCGTCGCCTTGATTCCGATGGCGTGGGTGGCGCCTCGTCGGCCGGACTGGATGGTCCAGGCCGCGCTGGGCGCGATCGTGATTCGCCTGATGCTGACGTTGGCGGCCGGCGCCGCCTATCTGTATTTCTTCGAGCCGCACCGGGCGACTTTCATGGCCTCGGCCGTGGGTTGCTACTTGATTTTGCTCGCCGTCGAGACCACCATCGCCATCCGCTTGGTTCATCGGTACTGGCGGACGGATCCGGGCGCGGCTTCGGCACGGCCCACGGACGGGGCAAACGAACCATCATGCTGACGGTCGCGGCGACAATTCTGGCATCCGGCGGCGGACATGACCCCAAGGACCACGTGCTGCCGCACGCCTTGGTCCCGATCCTCGATACGAACCTCAAACTGCCGCTCTTCAGCAACCAGGCCGCCTCGTTCTGGTTCACGAACCACCTGCTCATGACGCTGCTCGCGGCGGCCGTCACGGTGCTGGTCTTCGCGCTCGTCGGCCGCCGTTATCGCACGGCGATGGCGGGCCTGCCGGTCGAGCAATCGGCGCCGCGGGGCTTCGCGGGCCTCATCGAGGGCGCGATGGACGCCCTGCGCACCGGCGTCGTGCGGCCCGTCCTGGGCGCGGATACCGACCGCTTCATGCCGTTTTTGTGGACGGTCTTCTTCTTCATCCTGGTCAACAACCTGCTCGGCATGATCCCGTTCGATCCGGTGTTCCGACTGCTGTTCGGCGTGTCGCACATCGGCGGCACCGCGACGGGCAACGTCAACGTCACGGCCGGGCTGGCTCTTTGCGCCTTCTTCGCGATTCACGTTTCCGGCGTTCGAGAGGTCTTCCGCGGGCTAATCGCCGGGACCTATGGCCGCCACCACGAGGATGAGGAATCCGAGGACGAATCCTCGTCGCATCACGCCGAGGACCGCCATCGCGAGGGCAAGAACAAGCAAGGCCGGCATGGCCGCCGCAACGGCGCCTCGGCGGACGCCCATAAGCAGGACGCGCACGGCGGCGTCTCTCCGTCCACCGCGGTCATCTACGCCCCCATCCTGTACGTCTGGAACTTCGCCCCGCACGTGTTTGCGAAGACCGGCCCCCGGGCTAAGCCTGCAATTGGCCTGCGCGTGGCGATGGTTCCGATCTTCGTGCTGCTGCTGGCGCTGGAGCTGAAGTACCTCCTGCTCATGATCGGCCAGACCGACACGGCCGCGTTGATCGGCTGGTGGACGGGCGCCGTGTTGGGCCTGATCGGCGCCCTCGCGGCCGGCGGGCTGCACCCCCTGGATTTGGCCGACGCCTTGATGTGGGCGTTCCTGTTCCTCTTGGAGTGCATCGGAGCCGTCGTCAAGCCGTTCGCCTTGTGCATGCGATTGTTCGCCAACATGATCGCAGGGCACATCGTACTGGCCTCGATCCTGTTGCTGATTCCCACGTTCAAAGGGCTCACCCTCGGCTATCTGGGCGTCTCGCTGCCCATCGTCCTGGGATGCACCCTGTTGAGCGGCTTGGAGTTGTTTGTCGCGTTCTTGCAGGCGTACATCTTCATGTTCCTCACGACCATGTTCATCAGCGCCGCCATCCACCCGGAGCATTGAGCACGACGAAGGACGGCGGCGGCTGCGGCGCGGACAGGAACGCAGGCAAGCGCGAACACGAAAACGTGGAGACTTTCGCCGACGGCGCGGACGCCGGGCTCGACGGCAGGCGCGCGCCGCTGCCCGCACCGCGCACCCGGCGCGCCGGGTGGGGGTTTCCAGCG
>CAZERK010000563.1:0-2608 GCA_964514515.1 uncultured Planctomycetaceae bacterium | reverse complement strand
CTCGCACCACCTCGCCTGCCCTGCGCAGAAGGCGCTGCCGCCCACCACGGACATGGAAATCAAGCGGCAGAGTGAACGCGCGTGGGGTCGACGGATCGTTGGAAGCCGCGTTCATGTCGTCAACCTCCTCGATCGCCGCCTGCACAGCCATGCGGTCCCATCTGTCGCTTGCACGCACAGATGACCGAGTTCATGCCCGCGTCGCGGCGCAGGACTGAGGCCCCGAAGAACCCGGCCGCCTCGAGATCCCCGCGCAGCTCCTCGAGCGTGAACGTGCCGCCGCCTTCCGTGCCGACGAGCATGTTGATCGCGAAAAGCGCCCCGGCCGCCGGCGACGTTCGCGAAGCATCCATGAGGACGTCGCGGATGAGGATTCGACCGCGGTCTGCGAGCGACTTGGAAATGGCGGCGAACAATCGGCGGTTCTGCTCGCGAGAATTTTGATGAACAATCGCGCTGACCCAGGCGAGGTCGGCGCCTTGCGGCAGCGCGTCGGTCAGGAAGTCTCCCCCTGCCAGTTCAACCCGGTCGCTCAGCCCTGCCTCACGAATCCGCGGCGCCGCTAGGCGGATGACGTGCGGCAGGTCGAACAGGGTCGCCCTGGCCCCCGGCATGGCTTGCAGGAATGCGATGGTCCACGTGCCCGAGGCCCCGCCCACGTCCAGCAGGTGCGTGAATGCCGGCGGCTGAATCTCGTCGACGATCTTGGAGGCGATCGGCGCACAGAGATTGTCCATCGCTTCGATGAACGTGGCTTGATCCGCGGCCTCGCCTCGAATGCTGGGCTCTCGCTGAGCAGGCTTGCCGGTCTTGACCACCCGGCCGAGCTGGGCCCATCGGCGAAGGCAGTTTGCCTGATGCCGCACCATGGCCAGCACGCTGCCCGCGCCGTCTTGCGTCAAGAATTGGCCGACCTCGACCGGTGCCGAATAACGCCAATCCTCTTTGTGAAGGAGTCCAAGGGCCGCGAGCGCGTCGAGGAGCGTCGTCATCGCGCGCGGATCGGCGCCGAGTCTCGCCGTGACGGTCTCGGCCGCTTGCGGCTCATGGCCGATGACGCGGAAGACGTCCAACTCCGCGGCCGCTGCCAGCACGCATGCGGCTTGGTAGCTTCTCGACAATTCGACAATAGCATCTGCCGTCCATCTTCCGCTCACAAAGAACGCTCCTCTTAACCGGCATCCAGACCATCGAGCATTGCCCGGAACACGCGGTCGGCAACGTCGCCTCGGCGCGGCGGTTCCTCCCTCCCGGCACGCATCTGCGCCGACCAAGCACGTACAGCCTCGCCTCGGCCCTGCACGTTCGGCGGGCGCGGAGAGGATCAATCCAGCGAGAGGCCGACGGCTTTGAGGTCGGCGGCGACCATGATGCGGGCGAGCTGCTCGAACGTCGTCTTCGCCTTCCAGCCCAGTACGCGGGCGGCCTTGGAGGCGTCGCCCTGGAGGAAGTCGACCTCCGTCGGTCGATAGTACCGCGGATCGATCTCGACGTACTTGCGCCAGTCCAGGTTGACGAGACCGAACGTGACGTCCAGGAACTCCCGAACGCTGTGCGTCTCGCCCGTCGCGATGACGAAGTCGTCCGGCCGGTCGTGCTGCAGGATGCGCCACTTCGCTTCGACGTATTCCTTCGCGTAGCCCCAGTCGCGCCGGGCGTCCAGGTTGCCCAAATAGAGCTTCTTCTGCTCGCCCTTGACGATGCGCGCGAGGGCCCGCGTGATCTTGCGCGTGACGAAGGTCTCGCCGCGGCGAGGGCTCTCGTGGTTGAAGAGAATGCCGTTGCTGGCGAACATGCCGTAGGCCTCGCGGTGGTTCCGCGTGATCCAATAGCCGAAGGCCTTGGCGGCGGCGTAGGGACTGCGGGGCTGCAGGGGCGTCTGCTCGTTTTGCGGCGCCGGGGCGTTGCCGAACATCTCGCTGCTCGACGCCTGGTAGAACCGGCATTGGATGCGGGCGTCGCGGATGGCCTCCAGCAGCCGGACCGTCCCGACGGCCGCCACGTCCACCGTATATTCCGGCACGTCGAAGCTGACGCGGACGTGGCTCTGTGCGCCGAGGTTGTAGATTTCCGTCGGCTCGATGCGTCGGATGAGCGAGGCGAGGCTCGCGCCGTCCGTGAGGTCGCCGTGGTGCAGGAACAGCCGCCGAGCCGGCTCGTGGGGATCGGCGTACACGTCGTCCAGCCGACCGGTGTTGAATGAGCTGGACCGCCGGATGATGCCGTGAACCTCGTAGCCGCGGTCGAGCAGGAACTCGGCCAGATAGGAGCCGTCCTGGCCCGTGATGCCGGTAATCAGAGCCTTGTTGGCGTTGGGCCGGCGAGCACGCCCTTGTCGAGCCTGGGTCCGGGCCGGCGTCTTGCGGCGGCTTTGCGATGACTTGCTGGGACGGTTGGACATGCCGCGTATCTCCTGGGGCCGCGGTTCGTCATCGTGAGGGGACGTCCCGACGTCGGCGGTCATGCTAAGCCCGGGGCAACCGCGTCGCAACGCAGACGCAACGCGAACGCGCACGCACCCAGCAATGCGGAGGCAATCCCGCCCCGCCCGCCGTCACCTCGCGCCTCGCAGTCCGCCAGGAGGCGCTACTGCACGTCAACCCAGTTG
>CAZERK010000562.1:0-2613 GCA_964514515.1 uncultured Planctomycetaceae bacterium | reverse complement strand
GCGACCATCCCCGCGACGGGGGCGATGTCGGCCAGCAGCAGCGCGCCGACTGCCTTTGCGATCTCGGCGAAGGCCGGCCAGTCCCACAATCGCGGGTAGGCCGAGGCGCCCGTGATGATCAGTTTGGGACGGCATTCGTGGGCCAGCCGACGGATTTCAGCCATGTTCAGCCGGCCCGTCTCTCGGTCGACGCCGTAATGCGTGACGCGGAACCATTTTCCGCTGATGTTGACGTTCTTGCCGTGCGAAAGGTGTCCGCCGTGGTCCAGGTGCAGCGACAGAATCATGTCGCCCGGCGTGCGCGTCGGCTGGTCGGGCGCCGTCTCCCGTGGCTGTGCCTCGGCGAACCGACTGCCGGGCTGCAGCGCGGCGAGCAGGACGGCCTGGTTCGCTTGGCTGCCGGAATGCGGCTGGACGTTGGCGTGGGCGCAGCCGAAGAGCTGCTTCGCCCGGGCGATCGCGATGCTCTCAACGGCGTCCATGTTGGCGCATCCGCCGTAGTACCGCTTGCCGGGATAGCCCTCGGCATACTTGTTCGTGAAGATCGAACCGGCCGCCGCCAGCACGGCGGGACTGACGTGGTTTTCTGACGCGATGAGCTCGAGGGTGTTCTGCTGGCGGTCCTCCTCGGCGAGGAAGGCCTGCCAGACCTCGGGGTCCTGTCGGGCGATCGGGTGGTCCGCGGTGGCCATGACGTAAACCTCATGTAGCAAGTCGTTCGAGTCGCATTGTCACGAAACGGCGCATTTTACGGCGCATCGCCGGCGGCGGCAAAATGCGTTGCCGGGGCCGGGGCGATTGCCGGATCGCGAGCCGAGCCGCGGCCGGCTTGCACGTTGCGGCCGACCCCTTCTATACTCATGTTGTGTTGTTCTTCTTACGGTGGACTTGATCGCATGGTTACTCACGGCTCGCAAAAAGCAAGCGCAACGGCTCAGGCCCGGCCTTCCGTGGCGACGCTCCCGGCGGTCGCCGAGCCGAGGCTGCTTCCCATGTTTCGGGTCATCCTTCACAACGATGACCACAGTTACATGGACGACGTGGTCGAGTCCATCGTCTTGCTGACGCCGCTCAACCAGCAGGAAGCGATCGAGCGCGCGCTCGAAGCGCATTTCAGCGGCTGCGCTCTGCTGCTCGTCACCCATCAGGAACGGGCGGAACTGTACGTTGAGCAATTCCAATCGTGCAGCTTGACCGTCTCGATCGAGCCTGAAGACTAGAACCTATCCCAGAACCGAGGCGGCATTCAGTCGCTTGGCGTCTGACAAGCAGGACCGGGACAGGCGTTTTCGACCTCTTGCCTTCGGTGGCGATTGACGCCATCGTCGGGCGCCGGCCCCGGTTCTGTCAGACGGTCTTGGCTGGGATTCGGCGACGGCTGGATCGGGTTCACAAACGCCGAGGGTGCTGAGAGGGGGCCGGCCCTGTTGAGATTGGAAGGAACGTGACGAGCACGACAAGACGTGTTGATCCAAACGACGGGCGCACGCGGTGCGCGTGGGCGACGGGGGACGCCTTGCTGGCGGCCTACCACGACTTGGAATGGGGCCGATCGATTCGGACCGACGCGGGCCACCTGGAGCGCATGGCCCTGGAGATCTTCCAATGCGGCCTGTCCTGGCGGATCGTCCTCGTCAAGCGGCCGGCGCTGCGGAAGGCGTTCGACGGCTTCGCGGTTCGGCGCGTGGCGGCGTTCACCGATCGGGACGTGGCGAGGCTGTGCCGGGACCCGTCGATCATCCGCAACGAACGGAAGATCACGGCGGTGGTCGAAAACGCCCGGCGGTTCCTGGAAATCGCCGCAGAGCACGGCTCGTTTGTGCGATGGCTCCGAGGCTTGCGGATGGAGACGCGCAGCGAGCTTGCCGAGGTTCACCGCGTGTTTCGGCAGACGTTTCGGTTCATGGGGCCTGAGACGACGAAATGCTACCTGATGGGGGCCGGTCTGATTGAGCCGCCGCACGAGCCAGGCTGTTGGCGGCGCGCATAGAAGACGTCGCGGCTGCACGCGGCGAGGGTCGGCGTCTCACGTCGTCGGTGATTCGGCGGCGCCGGAGGCGACTGGCTGGGGCTTGCCCGTCGTACCGCCGCCCTTGCCGAGGAATCGAAGCAGAGCCGCCGCTCCGCCCGTCGCGCGACCCCGCGCACGAGTTCCTCGCTGCCCTCCGCGCCGAGGAAGTTCCGGCAGTCTTCGTAGTGCTCCAGCCGCACGAACACGACGCTGAGCGGCCGGTGCTCGGTGAGGGCTGCGTCCATGCGGCTCCGGACGAACGCTGGTAGGCAGCTGCCCGTGGAGAGACCCGTGGACGCATCCACCTTCAGCGCCTGGGGTGCGCGCGCCGGGCGCCGCTTCAGGCGCGCGGCGGCGACCCATCCGCCCAGGAGCAGGACCGCGACCTTGGCGAGGCCGCCGGCGCGGCTGCCACCGAGGGTCGGATCGGCGATCGCCAGGACGATCGGCAGTACGAGGGCGGGGCCGATCAGGTACGGCCATTCCGTGCGCGGCGCGCCGGCGAGCTGGCCGAGGGCCAGCAGGGGGACGGTCCCGAGGAGCCAGCGCTCGGCGCCGCCCGAGAGGGCCAGCGCGCCGCCGCGCAGCACCCCGTCGCCGAC
>CAZERK010000561.1:0-2630 GCA_964514515.1 uncultured Planctomycetaceae bacterium | reverse complement strand
AGGATCGTGGGCGTCTGCACGAAGCTGATGGGCTGGCTCATGGAGGGCAAGCCTGAGATCGGCATGAAGGTCAAGGCCGTCTTCAACACGAAGAAGCCGACGCACACGATCCTGGATTTGGGCTGGATCCCGGCCTAGCAGCCGGCTCAGAATGCCAATCCGCATCGAACGTCAGTCCGGGTGGCGCGGTCGAGCACGATGGGACGGCAGGAGAACGGCGCAGCCTGCGAGCGTCTAACCCCACCCGAGCGGCCAATCCACCGCTCCCTCGTCCCATGGCGACTCGAGACGGCGCGGGTGGACGCGCAGTCGTACGGCACGCATCGGACGCTGGCGGGCTCGCGCCCCGATTGCGGGGGATGCGCCCCAACGATGAAGCCGTGCGTCTGAATGACGGTGCGGACGGGGACGGCAACGTGACGGCACATTTGATAGACGGCAAGGCGATCGCGGCTCACATCCGGGCCGGCGTCGCGGAACAAGCGGAAGCGCTTCGGAAGAAGGGCCGGCCGCCGTGCCTGGCGGCTATCCGGGTCGGCGACGATTCCGCGGCGGTCAGCTACGCGAATTCGCAAACCCGACATGCCCGCGAAGTTGGCCTGGATTACCGGCTCGTCGAACTGCCGGTCGAGACGACGATGCAGGCGGCGGCGGAGCGGATCGCCGAACTGAACGAGGATCCCGACGTCAGCGGCATCATGCTGCACCTGCCGGTGCCGAAGCGATTGGACGCCTTCGCCCTGGCGCAGTTGATCGCGCCGGGCAAAGACGTGGAAGGCGTCGGCGCGACGAACCTAGGCCTGCTCGCCCTGGGTCGCGACGCCCTCGTGCCCTGCACGGCGGCGGCGGCCTTCGCCTGTCTGCAATCGACCGGCGTCGAGATCAGCGGCCGACAGGCCGTCGTTGTCGGCCGCAGCGCCATCGTCGGCAAACCGATGGCCATGCTGCTGCTCAACGCGCACGCGACCATCACGCAATGCCATACGCGGACGCAGGACCTCGCCGCGCAGACCCGGCGAGCGAGCATCCTGGTCGTCGCGGCCGGCGTCGCGCAGATGATCGGCGCCGAGCACGTGTCGCCCGGCGCGATCGTGATCGACGTGGGGACGCATCGCGTGCCGAGCGGTCCAGAAGGCAGCGAGCAGAAGATAAAGACGGTCGGCGACGTTCGACTTGACGAGGTTTCGCCCATCGCATCGTTCCTGACGCCGGTGCCGGGCGGCGTCGGCCCCGTGACGGTCGCGATGCTGCTGGCCAACACCGTCGCAGCCTGCCGGCTCGGCTAACCGAACCGAGGCGCGGCCGCATGGCGAGTCGCACGCTCCCGTCTCGTCGCGCGGTGTTGCGGGCACGACCAGGTCGAGTCCTCGGAATCCTGTGATCCGCCGGCCGAGCCCTGCGCGTGCGCAGGCGGTTCTGCCGGAGCTGCGATCGTCGCGCTTGCCTGATTCGACGCCTGCGGCCCAGATCAGATTGGGGCTCCCCGCGTCCGCTATCGCTGACCTCGCCCTGGGTTCTCCTCCCGTCAGGGATGCCAGCTTCGCATCAAAAGATCCGCGGTCACGGGACGCGATGCGGCATCCTCCTCAAGGTCCCCGGCAATCTCCGACGATTCGCCAGGCCGGGAGCAACGCCCGATATCGTCACAACCGGGCCTCCACCCCCGCAGGCGGCGGTCCTCGCGCGATCTGACCCCCGTCGCAAAGCTCAAGCAGTCCAGTCAGCGGCCCGAAAAACCTATGTCGTTGGAAGGGTGCGGGGCCAGCGATGACGGTTCAGACAATCCAAGCGAGGTCATGCTCCGCCACATGGACGCGGCGCACATGGAGCGAGAAGGACCGATGACGACCGACCCGGGACAGCCCGCTGACGTTTCCAGTCTCGTAAACAAGCTCGTGGACGCGGCCAAGAGCGTGGCCAAGGACGATCTCGCCGTCTTGGCCAAGATGCACTCGTGGTGCGAGGAGGTCGCCGAAGGCGCGCAGAAGATGGGGTCCGACGCGGCGCCCGAGATTCGCACCGGGGCCGTGAATCTGGCGCCCATGCTCGAAGCCATCATCCTCGGCGACGCGCCCGACCCTGAAGCCGCCCTTCAGACGGTTGTCGAAACGACTCGGGAGCTCGCCGCGCTGGTCGGCATCGAGCCGTCGTCCAAGACGCAGAAGCCGGCTGCGAAGAAGGCCGCCAGCAAGGGGCGACAGCCTTTGGAGACGAGCTCGAAGAGCGACACCGCGGTCCCGACACCGCCGTCTGCTTCCGCCGCTCCGACTCCGCCGGCACCGCCGACTGCTTCGGGCGCGCCGGCGGCGCCTGCCGGCCCCGCTGCGGCTGGCGCATCGCAGACGACCGCCCAAGCCCAGCCGCCCGCATATCAGAAGAGCGACAAGGCTGCTGCCACAGCCAGCCCCCAGACAGGCGCCGCGCCCGAGCCGCCCTACGAGTCGGCGCCGCTCAAGATCGACGCAAAGGAGATGGAGTTCATCAAGAGCTTCCTGGAAGAGGCTCGCGAACACATCGAGGCCATCGAGTCGGCCCTGTTGGACATCGAGCGGGCGCCCTCCGACGCCAGCATCATCGACAACCTGTTCCGGCCGTTCCACACGATCAAGGGGATGGCCGGCTTCCTGAAC
>CAZERK010000560.1:0-2630 GCA_964514515.1 uncultured Planctomycetaceae bacterium | reverse complement strand
CGCCAGCCAGGGCCAGATCGACGGGCGCATCGGCCCGCACCGCCTGCTGTCCAAGGACGTGGACTTCGCCGACCTGGGCCTCGTCATCATCGACGAGGAGCAGCGATTCGGCGTCGAGCACAAGGAACGGCTCAAGCAGCTTCGCGCGACCGTGGACGTCCTGACCATGACCGCCACGCCGATCCCTCGGACGCTGCACATGGCCATGATCGGCATCCGCGACATCTCCAGCCTCGCCACGCCGCCGATGGACCGTCGGGCCATCGCGACGCGCGTCTGCGCCTGGAACGACGAGTTGGTGCGAGAGGCCATCGTTCGAGAGCTGAACCGCGACGGCCAAGTCTACTTCGTTCACAACCGCGTCCAGACGATCCACGGCGTGGCGGCCCGCATCGCCGCGCTCGTGCCCGACGCCCGCGTGCGCGTCGGGCACGGACAGATGAAGGGCGACGAACTGGAAGACGTCATGCTTCGCTTCGTCCGGCACGAGGCGGACGTCCTGGTCTGCACGGCAATCATCGAGGCCGGCGTCGACATCCCGAACGTCAACACGATCTTCATCGATCGGGCCGAGATGTTCGGCCTCGCGGACTTGCACCAGCTTCGCGGGCGCGTCGGTCGCTACAAGCACCGCGCCTACTGCTATCTAATCCTGAGCCCCAACCGCCCGCTGACGCACACGGCGACTCGTCGGCTCAAGGCCATCGAGGAGTACAGCGACCTGGGCGCCGGCTTCCATCTCGCCATGCGCGACCTGGAGATTCGCGGCGCAGGCAACATCCTGGGCCCCGAGCAGTCCGGCAACATCGCCGCCGTCGGCTACGAGATGTACTGCCAAGTCCTGGAACAGACGGTCAAACGGATGCGGGGCGAGCCCTATTCGCCGCGCGTCGCCGTACACCTGGAACTGGACGTCGAGGCCTACATCCCGAAAGGCTACATCGCCTCGGATCGGCAGCGCATGGAATGCTATCGCCGTGTCACCGCCTGCCGCACGCCGGACGACGTGGACCGATTCGCCCAGGACTTGCTGGACGCGTTCGGCCACCATCCTGAGGCGGTCGACAAACTGCTCGCCCTAGCGGATTTGCGGGTTCGGGCCGCCCCCTGGAATATCAAGGCGATCATCAAGAAGGAACCGGACCTCATCTTCCAGATCGAGGGTGAGGTCAAGAAGATCGAACCGCTCTTCGCGGGTGCGGGCGGATCGGTCCGAACGCCGGACGGTCGGACCTTGCATTGGCGCGTGCCCGACAACTACTTCCACGGCGAGACGCTGCTCCGCGTCCTACGCAATCTCTTCCGCAAGGCTGCCGCTCCAACTCCCGCTCCTGCCTCGCGTTATCGGCCCTCGAATGCCCAGGCTGGTAAGGACACCTAGCCCTGGCATATAACTATAGTAGGAGTCGGACGGGGGAAGGTACGTTCCCACCGGCGTCATAACGTCCGTCGTCTTGCCGCGAGCCAACGACCACCGACGCGTGCCGAGCACCACGTTTAGCCGCGAGCCGAAGGCGAGCGCGTCTGCCCGTTCCCCGATGCAGCGTCCTCGCGGCATAGCGGACCGCCCCGTCGCGGCCGCGGATAACTGCCGGCACGTTTCGGACCCTTCGACGGGCGACACGACGACAAGTCGCCGGCCGCGTCGCGGCTCGAAACGGACCGAAAGTTGGCCGACCGACCTAGGGGGCCGATGAGACTATATTGCAGCACGGCGGTCTGCGGTCGCCCGCTTCGACCGTGGCCCAGACCGCCGCCACCGCACCAAGGAGCAGGTTGCATGGGAGCGACGAAGAAGCGCCATGGCGTACCATACCTGGCCGCCCTGATCGCCGTCTCGGCGATGTTCGGAGGCGCTCTGGGCGCCTGGGCCTACCCGACACAGCGTGCCCGCGCACAGACTGATACTGCCCTCGCGGCTGGTTCGACTGAAGACGGGCCTGACGCGGAAGCGATGCCCGATACCGCCGCGCGTCCCAACCGCGCGACGGGCCGTGCCGCCGACGTCTGGTTCATGTCTCCGATGTCGCGCGACCGGTCGGAAACGCTCCTGTACGACAACGGCATGCCGCTAGACGACTTCCGCGACCCGGCCTCGCAACTCAGCCCGCCACCGGCCGAACCGAACTGGCGGTTCATCGCTGCGGCCGCTGACGACTTCCAACTGTCCGACGTGGTCAGCCCGGACACGACGTACACGATCACGCTCGTCCGAGCCGCCTTCAGCTTTTTCCGCGCCGGCAGCGAGACGGCCACGCCGCTGTCGGACTGGGAAGGCATCTACGTGACTGTCTACGGCAACTCCGGTCTGGATTTGCCCGGCGGAATCCCGGACGACGCGGGCGGGCATGCGGGCGACGTCGTCGCCACGCAATACGTCGAGATCGGCCCCGGCAACCCGAACGGCGTAACGGAGGAGTTGGTGGGCATCTGCCATCCCTGTTGGATCGTCGAGATTCCGGTCGATCTGATCGTCGCCAAGAACACGCGCTACTGGCTGTCGCTCGTGCCGCGCTTCCCGGCCCCGCCGCAAACTGCTTGGTGCTACTCGGAGGACGATACGGGACTCTCCGCGCAGCGGGGTTTCCCGCTCATCCAAGTCCCGTTCTGGAACGAGGTCTCCGGGAACC
>CAZERK010000559.1:1349-2633 GCA_964514515.1 uncultured Planctomycetaceae bacterium | reverse complement strand
GCGCATCCAGCCAACCGTCATGGTTGAGATCGGCGGCGGAGACGTCGGCCGTCTGGCGGCGGGCAAACTCCGTCACAGATACGCGCTGGATGGGACCCGGTCGGCTGCTGAACTCTCCCGCGTCGCAGCACGCCTCGTCGCTTCCTTCCCACATATGCACGATGAGGAACGTGAGATCCTCCGACCACACGAGGCCGTTTCCGCTGAAGTCCGCATGGGCCGGAGGGAAGCTGATCGAGCAGTCGGTGTCCGCCGGGACGAAGGTGTTCCAACGGCTTGCCATGAGCCCGTAGTCCACGATGTCGATCCAGTCGTCGCCGTTCAGGTTCCCGCTGTGCAGCGAATGGTCCAGCATCGGATCATGCGCCGGATCGTCCGGCGGCACGGTGTTGAGATTCATGAACACCGGCGCGTAGCCGGAGCCGTTCATTGGAATCGGACTGATGGTCCGGCGCAGCGTGTGCAGCTTGTCCCTCGCAGTGATGCACGCGTACTCCCCGCACGGCACGAAGAGCGTCACGCTCCCAGTTGCGCTCGTCGGGGGGCCGGGACTGGAGAACGTCATCACCTGATCGACGACCAGCGGGTCGGGCTGCTCCGGGCAGGAGAGGCCGCACGTGTACAACTCAAACGTGATGCACCGTTGAAGCGCCGGGCGATATACGCCCAGCAGCTCGACGGTCGCATGGACCCAGAATCCGCCGTTGACCGTGATCGTCTGGACGCACTCGCTCGAATTGCCTGCCAAGTCCGTGGCCGTCCAGGTCACGGTCGTGACGCCGCACGGATACGGATCGGCCAGGCAGTCCAGCCCGTCGCTGCGCATGCAGATGAGGGTCGGTGCGGGATCACAGTCGTCGCTGACGGACATGAGCGAGCTCGGATCAAACGCGATCTCGCAGGGATCGCCCGGCTCCGGCGTGATGTCCACCGAGTAATCGTCGCACGAGTCGAACACCGGCGCGACGTCGTCGACGGCGACGGTCAACTGCCCGAGGCTCCCGGTGATGGGCGTGCCGGGCAGCGAGCCGCTCCAGACGACCGTCTCGGTTTCGGGCGAGCCGCCCGTGGCGAGGATGAGCAGGTCGGTCCCGCACGTGTTGGCCAAGGCCTCGAACTGGAAGGTTGTTACGAGCAGCCCTTCGGGTGTGGCCTGCGGAAGCGTTTGCCAACGTCCTTGGGCCAGGTACAGCCCGTCGCCGTCCTGCGGCGGGACGACCTCATTCACCCCGACCGGGTCTCCGCCCGGAAACGCGGCCGCCATCCACGCGTAAGGGCCGTTGT
>CAZERK010000559.1:0-1339 GCA_964514515.1 uncultured Planctomycetaceae bacterium | reverse complement strand
GGTCGGGATCCCACGCGAAGATCACGTCCAGACCGGCCATCAATTGGTTGTTCTGATTGTCGGAGACGGCGTACAGACCGATGTTCACGGTGTCGCCGACGTGCACCTGTCCCGGCGCTTGTCGCCACTCGAGGTCAACGTTCGCCATGGCGCGTTGTACGCCCCAGGACAAACAGACCGTGACGGCCAGGAGAGGCATTGTTTTGCGGAGGCATAGATACATCTGGCGCCCTCCAAAACACGCGTAGAGTGCTTCGAGCGGAGTGAGAGCCGCCCTCCATGTAGCGGCATTGCGGGGCTTCGAGCCCGGATGCAAACCTCGCACTCGCCCCCCGTCATCCGTTTCGAAGGGTTGTTTTCGCGGCGACGCGATCCCGCGGGAGCCTTCTCGCCCTTGCCGCGGGACGCGCGACGGCCGCTGGTTTGAAAACAGAGGCGATGCACGGCGTCCCTTGGAGAACCGTGCACCGCCGCCCGTTCAGCTGTCAGGCGTCCAGCCGCGTCGCCGCTCGCGTTCGAGCCCGGCGCCGCCGGCTTCGCGCATCAGGCCGCAAGCATCTATCCGACAACGCGGGCTAAGGCCGCTGCGGAGAGATGCCGTCCTTCTTCTGGTTCGGCGTGGGCGGCTGCGGCCGCGTGCCGCGCGCCCACTCCTCCAGGTCCTGAACATCCAGCCAGCCGTCGCCGTTCAGGTCGCCGGCCGCCGCCTCGCTCATGCCGTTGTCGCGAAGCTCCTGGACGGAGATGGCCTCGATGGGACCATCCGAGCCCCCGCTGAACGGCAGACCGCAGCAATTCAACTCAGACTCCCACCACATGTGGAGCTGGATGAACGTGTAGTCCTCCGTCCAGACGCGGGCGTTTCCGCTGAAGTCGGCATGCGCCGGCGGGTACGCCGCGGGGCACGCCGTGTTGGCCGACGGGAATGTATTCCACTGACCGGCGAACAAGCCGTAGTCCACGATATCAACCCAATCATTGCCATCGAGCTTGCCGCCGATGAGGTCTTTCCCATTAGCCGCAGTGAATGCAGCGACGTAGGTGGTCCCGTTGTCGGGAATCGGCGTGAGGGTGCGCCGCAGCGTGTGCAGCGGGTCGCGGGCCGTGATGCAGTCGTACTGTCCACACGGCACGGTCAGGGTCGCGCTGCCGATGGCACTGTTCGGCACGCCGGAGCTCGTGAACACGATCTCTTCACAGACGACGTACGGATCGGACTGACCGCAGGTCGATGCGTTCACGTCACACGTGAACAACTCGAACTCGATCGCCCGAGTCACGTCAGTGTACACCGCCTGAAGCTGGACTTCGACCAGCACCTCAGTATAGGCGTTGACCG
>CAZERK010000558.1:0-2642 GCA_964514515.1 uncultured Planctomycetaceae bacterium | reverse complement strand
GTCCTGATCGGCGGCCTCTTCCGTGAGGTTGACATGACGGAACGGTCGCAGGTGCCCGTGTTGGGCGACATCCCCATCGGCGGCTCGCTGTTTCGTCGGACCATCGATTCGGTCATCCGCGAGGAGGTCATCATCCTGTTGACCGTCCACGTTCTCAAGGGCGAGCCGGACAACGCCGCCGGCGAAGCGCTGCAGGAAGACGCCGAGCGGTTCCGCGTCGGCATGCGACGGGGCGCGCAATGGCTCAGCCGCGAACGGCTGGCCCAGGCGCACTACCGATGGGCACTCGAACACCTCGACGCCGGCGACCTCGACAAGGCGCTGTGGGACGCCGAGTTGGCTATCCACAACTACCCGCGGCACATCGACGCCTGGAAGTTGAGAGAGAAGATCCGGGGGCGACGGTCGTGGGAGGCGGAGGCGTCTGCGATCCGTCACTACGTGCGCGACCGCATCGCCGAGGAACGCGGGATCGAAACGGCCCCGTACGAGAGGCCGGCGCCGCCCTTCCGACTCCCAAAGGACCTGCAAGGACCGACCGGGACGGAGGACGAGGAGCGAGGCGCTGCTCCAGGTAACGAGGATGGCGCCTCTGAGGTACATGCCAGCGCGCTGGGCAATCCGAGTCCGAGTCAGGGAGGACGGCCATGAAACCGCGCAGCATGAACCGACGCTGTTCGACGCCGTTGGCCCGACGCCGGCGCGTGATGACGGCGTTGTGCCTCGGCGTCGCGATGTCGGCGGGCTGTTCAGGCGGCGGCGGCACGCTGATGCAGACGCATGCTTCCGCCACGCGCAAGGCGGACGCGCAGAAACAATGGGACGCCATGCGCTGCGGCGTCAAGCTGCAATTGGCGGAGAGCCTCCTTCGGACCGGCCAGTTGGATGAGGCCGAGAAGGCCGTCGCGCAGGCGATTGAGGCTGCGCCCGACAGCAGCAAGACATATCTGCTCGCGTCCAAGGTGCAATTAGAGAAAGGCGAGTTGGCCAAGGCGCGGGAGGCGATCCGGAGGTCGCTTTCGCTCGAACCCCGAGACGCCGGGGCGCACTACGTCTGCGGCATCATCGCCCAGCGTTACGGCGATTGGGCGATGGCGTTCGAGCATTACGCGATGGCCGCTCAGATCGATCCGCGCGCCGCGGAATACATGCTCGCGGAGGTCGAGACGCTCATCGCCTTGGACAGGCCCGTGGAGGCCAAGGAACGGCTGAACGCCCGTTTGGAAGACTTCGACGGAAGCGCAGCGGCTCATCTTCTGGCGGCCCGACTGAATCAGATGTTCGGCCTGCGGGGTCCGGCTGCACAAGATTGCCGCGACGCCCTGCGACTGGGCGGAGTCGATGAGGAAACCGAGGCTGAGCTGGGCATGATTCTCGCTTGGGCAGGACAGAACCAGGAGGCGATCGGTGTGTTGCGGCCGCTCGTCGAACGGACGACGGCGGGCGGCGGCATCTGTCCGTCCGAAGAAAACGTCGCGACGCCGGTGACGCCTGAGGTCCTGATGACGCTTGCGCGGGCCTACGAGGCCGAGTCGCAATGGCGAGACGTTCAATGGGCGCTCAAGTCCGTGATCAGTCGGCGCGCACCCCCGCCGGCGGCGTGGTGCCTCTACAGTCGGGCGGCTGTCATGCTCGGCGAATTGGACTCCGCATGGGAGGCGGCGCAGGCTGCGAGGCGGCAGGGTGAGCCGGCATCGGAAGCGTCTCTGTTGGCGGCCTACGTCGCCGCGCGCCGAGGGGACCATGAATCGGTCATCCGGGCCGCGCAGGATGTCCTCAGGACGGATCTGCAATCGGCCGCAGCCTATTGCCTGCTTGGGCAATCGTACGAGGCGACGGGCAGGTCGGAAGATGCCAGACGGGCCCATGCGGAGGCGGCAGCGCGCGCGCCGCAGCCCGATCCGGAGAGAGAACTGATGGACCGCCTGCCGATTGAAGGGGGCGGCGACGGTGGTTACGACGAAGACGGCAACGACAACGATGGCAGCAACAACTGCGCTGACAGGGCGCCGCAAGCGGGCAGTTCTAGGGCAGCCTCCAACAGCAGCGACGCCGCCAGCATCGGCAGCAGAGGCAGCGATGACACGGTCAGCCGCAACTCGCACGGAAGCATCGAGCGCGGAGGATCGAGCGACTGGCCGCCGGGGTCTGTCGGCGATGACTTCGGCATCGCAAGTCCGGGCGACGCCTGCCAGACCAACCGACCTGCAGGGTTGCCCATCGTTGACCGGATGCCGCGCGGAACCGGCTTCAATCAAGGCGAGGTCCAGCACAATCAGGCCGGCCCGACGCGTCTCCCAGGCGCAAACAACGTCCAGGACGGCATCGCCTGCCGCCGCGTACGAGATGTCGAATGGCGGCGTTTTCAACCGCGCTGGATCGTTCAAGAGGACGGTCGGCCGAATCATCCAAGCATCTTCAGGACCGGCTGCAACGGAGGGCGTGAGGCCAACGGCGTTCCAGGCGAAGCCGGCAACAGCCCGGTCAAGACCTGCAGCAGTCCGAACGACGCTGATCAGCCTCGGAACGAGGGAGGCTTCGTTCAGAACGGTGACGACGGTTTCCTGAACGATGACGGATTCAACGGGCCGCCCTCTCCGCTTGCTGAGTCGCCGAACGAGAGAGCCGCATCGTCCGTCATC
>CAZERK010000557.1:0-2647 GCA_964514515.1 uncultured Planctomycetaceae bacterium | reverse complement strand
GGGTTACTACCATCGGCCTCCGCGGTCCACAGCTCATTGCCATTCTTCAGATACGCCATCCATGTTCCGTCCGGGCTCCACGTGGCGTAGCGGCCGTCGGTTGCTTGGCGTATGTCGCGGGCCACGGTCACGCGCGAACGAAAGCCGATCGCCCGCTGGCCGGCATCATCCCGACCATCAAGCGCGACGAAATAGAGCCCGGATGGAACCAGCAGGCCGTTCAAGCCCGTTCCGGTCCACGAAATCGAGCCGGGGCCCGCTGGTTGCAGCTCATCGATGACAGGGGAGGCGGCGAGGGCGCCGGCACCATCGTAGACCTTCAGGGTGACCTCTGCGGCCGCCGTCAGCTCGTAGCTGATGCTCAGGGCATCATCGACTTCATCGCCATTAGGAGTAATGGCCGAGCCCGATTGGGTGACCTCGCTGAAGGCGACGGCCCAATCTGTCGGATTTAGGTCCATCATAAAGAGGCTCTGGTACCCCATGCTGCCGCCGTTGCGGTCCGAGGAGAAGGCAATCTTGTTCAGGCTGCTTGGTCCGGCATCAGGGAACGAGTCGAGAGAGACGCCGAATGTGATTTGGATGCGCCTCTCGCCGTTCAGCAAGTAGAGGTACAGGTCTCCACTCCCGTACAGCAAGCCGCTTGCATCGGCCAACCAGGACAGGTGGTAGTTCTCGGGGATTGCAGGGAAATCTGATAGGTCCAGGTAACTGCTGGTCTGAAGGTCGAATACCTGTCGGAGGGCCGCAAGTGCGAGGTACCGGCCATCCCGCGAGATCACGATCCGGCCTGGGTCGCCGGCCAAGCCTGCCACGTCGATACGAGGATCTGCGAAATCACTGATCCGCACAGATCGGATCGCGGTCCCCGCTGCGTAAAAGTACAACCGTGTTCCGCCGGGCGCGGCGCAAAAACCGCTGATTAGGCCACTCGGCTGACTGCGCGGCAATGTCAACAGTCTCGCGCCGTCCGATACTCTGACCTTGTGGATTCCGTCAAGTTGGCTCGGCGTGTGATAACCACCAACGAGAGCTGTGTTGTCATCGATCCATTGGGCAGACCCGAGGGGGAGGTTCGGGGAGAAGCCCGGTACAACCGTGCTCGATCCCGTATTTAGGGTGAAGATGCGCCACTCACCGGGGATACCGTCCTGGTAGTGCACATACGCCAGTCTTGATCCGTCAGAGGACCAGGAAGCAGCCAGGTCCATGGCCTGCATCAGGGGCGGGCCATAGGAAGTAAGCTGGACGATGTTGCCCTGTTCGAGCGTGATGTTGTACGGGTACTGCTGTGCAGCATGCACCGCTATCGTCGGCGAATTACTGCTCTGGCTGCCATCGTCTGTGCGCGCGGCGATCACGTAATTTCCCGGCGGCAGACCGTCCAAGATGTAATTGCCGTCGGCGTCGCTCGTTGTTGAGGCATTTTGCGGCCCGGTGACGACAAACACTGTGGCCCCTGGCTTAGGGGCATTCGATGGACCATCCCGCACCACGCCGATGATCCGCCCCGGCGGCGGCGTTACACGAACGCTCGCCGAGAACTGATTGTCGTCAGGGTTGAGATCACCAGACACGCCTAGCACCTCGATGGTCAGGGTATAAGTCTGTTCCGCGTCCTGGACTGGTGGTGTCCAGGTAAAAACGCGTTGCCAACTGCTGCCACCAGGTAAGACTGGTTCGATGGTGATGGTTTGTCCAACTGGGGTTCCATCCACGAGCAGGCGCAATTGCAGGGTGGTTTCGACCACGCTGCCGTTGTTGACTGCCGCGACGCCGATCGCCAGCGGCGTGCCGCCGATGATCGACGCCGGGATGCTGCCTTGTGTCAGCACAACGGCCGCGTTCCGAAAAGCGGCAACCGCAGGCCCGGCGATTGTGCCAGTAAGCGGCAAGCGAAAGGTGCTTGTGCCATCTGAAAACTGGAAATAATGGGTGTGCGAACCGCTATTGAGCACAACCCTTCGCTCGTAGGTGGCTCCGGTGCGGAAGTCGCCCCAGACCCGAGTCATGTCATAGCGACAACCATCGACGTAAAGCCACCGCTGCGATGGATGGGTGCCGTGAGGGTGCCGGTACTGCACGCGGAACGTGAACCCACGGGGGTTGGCTCCGGCATCGGGCACGACGACCGGGGACCGCAGCACGTCGCCGACGGAGAGGAAGTAGAGGCCGCTCCCTCCGGGGTCCCGACGAGCATAATCGTTGATATCGGTAAAGAGGAAGTAGTAGGGGTACACCGCTCCCGCGGTGAACGGCCCGGCGAGAGTGGCACGGTACTCGGCGCCGCTGCTTGGATTACCAGCCACGCGCTGCATGTTGTGAGCCACACCGTTGAAGAATAGCTTGGCGCCGGTTAAGGGCAGTAGGCCACCCGCGTGACGATACATCACGCTGAACTCGACGGACGGCGTGTCAATAGTTGGCGCCGCTGGGTTGGCCGAGGTGCCCCAGAGCGTTATTGCTCCAGGATCGGCCGACGACGTGCCGACTATCCCACGGAGCAGCGGTGTCAGGGCGCCGCTGGGCGAGCGAGCCCGGACCATGAACAGGTACTGAGAAGAAGGTTTCAGGCTACTAATGGTCACCTGCTCGGTAACTCCTGGGGCCTGCGGTTCAAGCTGATCGGTGTTGAACGAAGTCGCCA
>CAZERK010000556.1:0-2658 GCA_964514515.1 uncultured Planctomycetaceae bacterium | reverse complement strand
CCGGGGTGGCATCCCTTCCGGATGAAGAGGCCCGGCGGCAGATCAGCGCGACGCTGGTTAGATTCGGCGAAGATCCGCGGGCCATCTGCCCGAAGTTTGTCGACGCCCGGCGGGCCAGCGCCAACGACGACTTCATCGACGAGAAGATGCCCGGCTTCGAGGAGTTGTTGTTCTCCTCGGCGGCGGACTTTGAAGCCAAGGCCGAGCGATTCCTGGCCGACGCCGCCCTGCGAACGAAGTTCGCCACGACAATGCGGCAGGTGCTGCTCAAAGGCTATTCCTACGAGGCCCGCATGGCCGAGATGCTCCTCTTCCTTCGCAAGGGCCTCGAGGCTGAGGCGGCGCTGCACTCTCCCCCGCCGCGATCCCGCGTCGTCCCGCCGCCGCTGGTCGCGGCAAGCGAGTAATTTCCCATCAACATCGGCGTCGTTGTTCAAGCAAAGGTAGAGTCGAGACGTGGTGCGGTGGTTTAGGTAGGGCCTATCCGGGTCTGTCCCTTTCGGTTGGCAGTGCCTCACTAGCCATACCTTGCTCCGTTTCCACGTCCCGCTCATCGAACCGGACGTGCGGGTCTCCCGCATCCGGCTCTCGGACAAGGTGTCAAGTCAAAGCCCACGGGACGATGCGGCGTTGTCGACTCAGACGTACCAGACCCAAGGTCTGGTAGAGATACTCGTCGGGGAACCGAGTGTAGCCCTTACCGGGTATCTTGTGCTTACAACGCAGCCACTGACGCAGCCGGCGGCGAGCATGGGCGTCCACGGCCTCGTACACGCGACTGACCGGTCCCAGGCAGAAGTAGTTGGCCCAGCCGGTCAACATCCGGTTAAGGGCCTGTACTCTGTCTGGCACTTCGGCGTAGAACCATCGGCGGGTGGTCGCCTCGCTCAGCCGTCGGTTGAGACGACCAATCGCCTTTCGGGACGGGCGCATGGCCAAGTACGGCTTTCCCGTTCCAAAAGCGTAGTACCGACCGAAGGTATACCCCAGGAAGTCGAAGGTTTCGTTGGGCAGTTTGCAGATTCGGGTCTTGGCTTCGTTCACCGTCAACCGCAATGTCTCCGTGAGCTTCCTCATCGCGCTCATGGCCTTGGCGGCCGTGCCGCGACAGCAGATCACGAAGTCATCCGCGTAGTTGACGATGTAGGCGCTGAACCAGCGTTCATAGCCCAGTTCCTTCCAGCCCATCACCAGGCGGCGCATGTAGATGTTGGCCAGCAGTGGGGAGATCGGGGCGCCCTGCGGCGTGCCGCGATGCTCCTTGCGGTTCCGAGCGGTTCGCTGTCTATGCCCGCGATCATCGGTCTCTTCCACCGGGGCTTCCAGCCACATCTTGATGAGATGGAGCAGGTGTCGGTCACTGACTCGACGGGCCACCGATTTCATGAGTTGAGTGTGCGGGATGCTGTCGAAGTATCCGCTCAGGTCTGCGTCCACCACTTCGGTGTAGCCTTGGGCCAGTAGGGTCCGGACGGCTTTCACCGCGTCTAACGCTCCTCGGTGGGGCCGGTAGGCGAATTGCTCCGGCGGCAGGTCGGCCTCGAAGATCGGTCCCAAGACCAGTACTGCCGCCATCTGCACGACCCGATCCTTGACCGTGGGAATACCCAACGGTCTCTGCTTTCCGCCGGGCTTGGGTATCCACACTCGACGGACCGCCTGCGGACGATAGTTCTTCGTCCTGAGTTCTTGCGTCAGTTCGCCCAGCCAGCGATCTAGCCCGTACGCCTCGATGTCCGCGAAGGACTGACCATCCACCCCCGCAGCTCCGCCGTTGGCTCGGCTGCACTGGTAGGCGAAGGTCAGGATGTCTTCGCGGTACAGCTTGTCGTACAGCAGGTAGAACCGATAGTCGGGCGATCCCTTCGCTTTGGCGTGCAACGCCTGCTGAAGCTTTTGAACCTTTTCTGGAGGTGTCAGGCTCATGCCAATCTCCTGTTCTTGCTTCGTTCGACGTTTCCCTTGAACCAAGGCCCCTTCCCTCCACCGGCGTTACCCGGCTTCCTCGGTACTATGGGCCTCTCCGACTCCCGATGCGGCCCGGCCTGTCCCTCACGGGCTTCCGGTTGGTCGCCACGGCGATCACCGCCTCGGGTCTCCCGTGTTGCGTGTCCTCTCCTGTGCCGACATGCCGTTGCCATTACCCCGGTGGACTCGTGGAACCTGGTCGTTCGGCCCGTATGTGCCCGGGCGTGGCTGGGTCTCCACGACGGCGGCCTTCCCTGAATTCAAGACAGGTCGGCGTCCACGTCGTCAGTTTTCGAGGCCTGCTCGGCATTCACTCGCGTTACGGCCTGTCGGCTCGCCAGATCGCTAAACGACCCTCTGCACCGAAGGCTTCGACGTAGTCATTACTTCCTCCGTCGCTTCGATTGCTACCGGCTGGAGCGACCAACTTGCCGGGTGGGACTTGCCCCCACTGAAGAGGCACGCCTTTTCACGGCGCACTTGAAAATGCCTGAATCTGCCTGAAAACCTGCGTTGGGGGCGCGCGGAGCGGGCGCTGGGGGCTGCTAGTTGGCGGCGCACCGGTGGCGGGGTCCGAGTGCCACGCGGAAGACACTGCTCAAGGGTAGCGGCGTGCGCCGAGGAGCAATCAGCACCCAGCGATCAGCCGTCAGCGGCCGGCACACCTGATCAGAATGACATCTGCGGGAA
>CAZERK010000555.1:0-2659 GCA_964514515.1 uncultured Planctomycetaceae bacterium | reverse complement strand
CAGCCAGCGATCTTGCGAGAGGGGCGACGGAGGGGGGCTGCATCTGATGCAGCCCCCCTTTTTCAGTCTTGATAACGCGGTTGCTAAACCGTCAGCTCGACATCTTCCGAAGCAGGGCGTGCGATCCGTATTCGCAATACTGAGAAACAGCCCTCGCCGCAGCGGCGATAACTCCAATTCGAGGCGCGCCAAGGCGCGTCGTCCGCACGCGTTCGTCTTTCGGATTGGGCGGGGTTCGCCTTGCACGGCGGCTCGGCGCGCGATGCGGCGACTGCTTGCAGCGGCTGGTAAGGCCGATTCGCCGTGCCTCGCGACGCGGCAGCTTCTTCGATATCAGCCGCACCGTGCTGACAGGTGCTTCCGCAGCGCGTCAAGCGCCTCGACGCCAACGCCCGTCTCCTGCCCTAACTCCGCGAACGTGGAGGAAGCGGCTGATTTCTCCGGCCGACATCCGTCGAGCACGCGCGACGGTCAGGCCGATAAGACGCAAAGCCGACGGACGGGCGATCCGGCGATGACGCGAATCCCAGCATCAAGCGAGATCGCCGGCTGTCCTGGCAGCATCTTGAAGAAGTCGCCTCGCGCGGGGTGTTGACTCCTCACCAGGAGATGTACAATCGGGCGCGTTGGCAGGGTCACGAGGCAAGGATGCGTACTATGTTTGCACGAGCACGGATGCCCGTATTCCTACTGTTGATCGTCGGCCTTTTCGTTGTCGCCTGCAACGAGCCTCCGGCGCCTTTCAAGGTTGAGGATCGTTCCCCGCGGGCGGATCGTGACGCGCCGTTTGACCCGCCGTCGACGTATCCCGAATGGGCGTACGACACGGACTCCTACATGCGGCCGGTTGAAGACCTCCAGCCCGAGCCGAAGGTCGGACCGAACGATCCGCTGCACTACTTCACCAACAAAAAGGTCGTGATGATCCGTCAGCCGTCCGGCTACACGGCGGAACAGACACCGCGCGTCGCTATTTGGTGGACGGACAACAACGGCTTCCATTGGCAGAAGGCCGGCTACTTCGGCCGCGGGCAGACGTACTTCCCGTTCGAGGTCGAGGAAGACGGCGACTACGGCGTGCGCTTCGTCGGGCCGGGGCAGCCTGAGGCAGGCAACGTGCCTGCGTATCCCCAACGGGTCTATCACGTCGATACGCAACTGCCGAGCGTCGAACTAGCGGTGGAGCCGGAGCAGACCTGGTACCATCCGGGCCAGACCCTCACGATGTCGTGGCGGGCGGAAGATCATCACCTCGTCGAGTTTCCGGTGAAGATCGGATTGCTCATGGACTTTGCCGCGCAGGACCACGAGCCGGTCGAACTCCAGCGCGATGTGGCGCAGGAGGGGACCGTCACATTCACCATCCCGCAGGAGGCGCTGGACCACGAGATTCGGTTCCGGGTCGACGCGCTCGATCGGGCCGGCAATCTGGGAACCGCCGTCTCGTACGCCCTGCAGGTCGTCGCGGATGAGGTCGCCGACGGCTCGCAGAGCCCAGCGGCAGGAGCGGCAGGCGAAGCGGAGGAGTCGGAGGCGGAGGAGACCGCCGAGACGACTCAGGTCGGCCTGGCAGAGCCGCTGGTCGGTCCGCCGAACGCGGAGGACCCCAGGGCGGATGACATCGCGCGTGTCGATGCCCCGCCGGTGATGGTTCCCCTGACGCCGCCTCCGTTCGGGACGGACTCGGACGGGGACTTGTTCCATTGGGATGAGCCCTTCTTCGCGACGTCGACCGATGGTGCCACGAGTGCGGCACCCGTTTACCTGGAAATCCGAACCAATGAGGCCGTGGCGGCGTCGGAAGCGGCGGCGCCGGGGCCGGAAGGGACGGGCGACGTCCTGGTGAACGGGATTCCCCCGAGCCCCGCGGTCGCCGAATCGCACGCGGCGCTGAGTTTTTCCCCGCTCGTCGAGGAGACGGATGCCGTCACGCCTTCGGATTCAGCGGGCGCACCGCAGACGGCGGACGTGCCAGCGTTGGCGGACGCACCGGCCCTGTCGGACGCGCCGGCGTTGGCCGACGCAGGGGCCTTGACCGACGCACGGTCGCGAGCGGATCGGCCGCACAGGCCGGAGGACCGCTCTCAGGCGGATGCGCCGTCGCGCTTCTCGGGCCTTCAGACGAAACCGACCGTGCCAGACGGGACGGCCCAAGAGGCTGACGACGCTGGCGCCGAGTGGGTGCGCTGCGCGTCGGATACGTTCATGGATCCGACCTATGGCAACGGCCTGATGGTGCCGCTGCCGGCGACCGTTGACACGATTCCGCAGGGACGGTCGGCGGACGCCCATCCGTGGCGACTGCTGCGTGATCGATCGGACGGAATCTCGGAGGCGGTCTGGGCGCTGCCGCGCGCGCGATACGGAATTCACCTCGACGGCGTCTTCGAGGGTCGCTTCCTGGCGGACCATCAAGCCCTGAGGCCGGCCGGCGAACCGGCGGCCGTGACGCAGGCTCTGGCCGGCTTGTCTGCAGAGGGCGGTACACAAAGCCCGGGCGATTGAAGGGCGCTAGGGGTCCGTGAAAGAGCCGCCTGTTCGAGACGCCGCCCGGATTGAGGTGTTCACATCTCTTTGGTGTTGCAAGACGGCCTGTCAGAGCGGTGTGCAGCCTTACGTCGCGCGGTTCACCACCTGCACCCGTCCGCGCATCGGTCAA
>CAZERK010000554.1:0-2662 GCA_964514515.1 uncultured Planctomycetaceae bacterium | reverse complement strand
AAGTCGTAACAAGGTAGCCGTAGGGGAACCTGCGGCTGGATCACCTCCTTTCTAGGGATACCTAGAGGCTGGAACCTGGACGCCCGTTGCGAGGGCAGCGCCTTCGGGCGGCTGCTCAACCGGCTGGCGAATCCGCCTTCGGCGGATGCTTCAGACTCCAGTCTAAAAGGTCAGCGCATTCTCGGGTCGCCCCTTGGGGCGATCGGGAGAGTCGGCGACGATTCTCCCCGGCCGATCTCTGTTTGCCTGCTATACAAAACGCCCGGCGCGACATCCGTCGTACCGGGCGTTTTTGCTTCTCCTGAAGCGATTAAACCGCACGCCCCCCCATGACTGCTGGAATCGGTTTCGGGGGTCTGTTACACCCGAGCGGCGCTGGCGGTGGGCGAGAATTCGTCGCCGCGGAAGGTGGTGCCGAGGTAGGCTTCGCGGACGGCGGGGTCGTTGATCAGCTTGTGCGGGGGGCCTTCGGCGATGACCTGTCCTTCATGGATGATGTAGCTGCGGTCCGTGACCTCCAGCGTCTGCCGGACGTTGTGGTCCGTCAGCAGGAACGACAGGCCCATCTCCTGTTTGAGGCGGAGAATCTCCTTCTGCAAGTCCTGGACGGCGATCGGATCGACGCCGCTGAACGGCTCGTCGAGCAGGATGATGGCCGGCTGCGTGATGAGGGCGCGGGCGATCTCCAGCTTCCGTCGTTCGCCGCCGGAGAGCGTGCGGGCCTCCTGGTCGGCCAGATGGTGCAGGGCGAACCGAACCATGAGCTCGCGGGCGCGGCGCTTGCGGTCCGCGTGGCTCAGGCCGCGCGTCAATTCGAGGATTGCCAGCAGGTTTCGCTCGACGCTGAGACGGACGAAGACGCTGTTCTCCTGGGAGAGATAGCCGACGCCCTTCTGTGCCCGGCGGTACATCGGCAGGGACGTGATGTCCTCGCCGTTGAACAGGACGCAGCCGGAGTCGGGCCGGACGATGCCCATCGTCATGCGGAAGCACGTCGTCTTGCCGGCGCCGTTGCGGCCCAGGAGGCCGACGATCTCCCCGCGTTGGACGTGGAAACAGGCCTTGTTGACGACCGTTCGGCCGGCGTAGGCCTTGGCGATGGACCGGACTTCAAGCAGGTTTCCCGACATGATCATAGGCTACGCCGGCTCGTGTACGTGCTTGTTGAAAAGGTGTTTACGAATGAACGTGGCTCCTCGGCTATTCAACGGCGGAGGCCCTGTCCTCTGATCGCCTCGCACCGCGCCAAGGCGATTTGTCGGCTCCGGAAGACGATGACACGTCGATATCATAATCGGAGTATTGCCAGTATATTAGGGCTATTCAATTGCTCTTGGCGATTGGCAGAATTCCTACCCATCAAGGCGCCTCACCGCGACTTTTCACGGCGCGATATCGCGTACTGATTGGGGCAACCTGCCACTTGTGCATCACCGCGGCCACATACCTACGTTTGATATCAAATAAGGCCTCTCCGATCCATCCTCAGAAGCTTCGCTCTCACCGGATGATGCGCATCATCCCGACGTTCGGGATGACCGCGGGCATGCCCGCCATGAGCCGAACCCCGCTGGGCCAATAGACAAAGAACGCGCGGCCGATCATCTGATCGCCCGGGACCGTGCCGAGTTGATAGGCGTTCTTGCCCGTACGAGCCTCGAGCATCGGTGAGACTTCCCACCAGAGCCGAGAGTCCTTGCTCTGCGGGCTGTTGTCTCCACAACAGAAGTAATCCGGCGGGTCATCGCGAAGGAAGATCGGATTGCCTTCGGTGCCCCAGCCGGGGTAGTTGGCATAGCGGTTCTGCTCGTTCGTGATTTGATTCCGTGGTTCGAGGCGCGTGTCTGAGCGATAGTAGACATCGCGATAGACCGCCAGGTGGCGAATCTCGAAAGCCAATCCGGCGGCGCCAATCGCCACGCCGGCTTGATCGCGCCTGCCGTTCTTGCTGGGCGCCCGGGCGAGTAGGGCCGCGAGGTCGGGACCGTAGTCGCTGTCGCGCGTCGCGAGGACCTCGTCGCCGTTGACACGCAGCGCGACACGGTAGTCAAGATTCTCAAACTCGATCTCCAGGGGGCGGCCGGAGCGGAGCGGCTCGATCTGGCGTCGCTCGATTTCGATCGGAACGCCGCCGCCGTCGCGTTTCTCCAGGGTCACGACGCCCCGCGCGTCGATCTTGGCACGAAAATCCAGTTCGCCCCTGCTCAGGGAAAGCACGGCGTGGCCGTCAGAGCCGCGAGGGAACAGGACGAAACTCAGCATCACGTCGCCGACGGGATGCGTCGCGACGGAAGCGACGCTGTTGTATGCGTAGAAGTCCTCGATGGGTTTGCCGCGCAAGTCCAGCCAGCATTCCTCGTCGGTCGTCGGTTCGAACCGGACGACGGGCGTCGCGGCGTTCCAGGCAGCGGCCTCAGATTCGCGCGGGACCCAGCGAGGGGGATCGAACCGGCCTGGCTGCCGGATCTGCCCCACGTCAGGTTGGTAGTCATGGTCGTAATGGATCATCCAGAGCGACTGCTGGGCGATGCGCGTCTTCCGCTGAATCCGCAAGGCCTTGGCGAGGGCGGCTTGCTGTTCGTTGTTCAATCGCCGAGCGAGCGGGTCTCCAGGCTCGGGAGGCTTCAAAAGGGCCTCGATGACGTCCGGCCGGATGGCTTTC
>CAZERK010000553.1:2405-2668 GCA_964514515.1 uncultured Planctomycetaceae bacterium | reverse complement strand
CGCCGAATTCCTTGGCCTTGAGATCGAGCCAGTAGCCTTCCGCCGTGGCGATGAAACCCGCCTTGAGGCAGGCAAGCGCCAGGTCACCCAGATCCGCGATGGCCGAGCCGAGGATTTCCACGAGCGTGCGGACAACGGACCCGACGTTGAAGTTGGTGAGCTTCGTGCGGGCCGCGATCTTGGCCAGCATGTCGGCGACGATCTGATCGTAGGTGCGGATGATCATCGCGCCGCCTCCCGCGTGAAGATCCGCGACACGTCGT
>CAZERK010000553.1:0-2362 GCA_964514515.1 uncultured Planctomycetaceae bacterium | reverse complement strand
GCCATCGCGGATCGCCGATACATTGATGGCCACAGAAAGCTCGCGCTCGGAATATCGCTCCATGTCGACTTGAACCGTTTCCGGCAGCAGGCGCGGCGCGACCGAGGGGTCATTGACCAGGGCGTCGCGCACGGCGCGTTCGACATGACGAACAAATCCCGCCTTGAAGTTCTCGCCGAAGAGCCGCCCGATTCCTGCGCCGAATGAAGGATGGCCAAAGAGGTCGCCGGGCAGCGTCTCCAACAGATCCGCGATGTCCTGGAGCAGGCAGACCGAGCCGCGCGGGGTGAGCGCCAGGTCGCCGGTAACGGAAACGGCCAGATCGCCGTCCACGTCGAGCAGCAGGTCGCAGCCAAGATTCGGATAGAGATAGCTGGTCACTACCGACGGCTGATCCACCGGTGCGGCGTTCTCCATGTAGTTGTCGAAGAAGGCCTCCACCGGGTTGCCGCAGCACAGGGCCAGCAGCATCGATTGCGCGTCGGCAGTCGATCCCTCGACCTGCGACATGGCTCGGTAACCCGCGCCGTCCAGCAGGTCGGTTTCGGTCCTCCAGGTGCTGCCGCCGCGCGTGATGCGAAGCCGCGCCGCCTGGTGGGTAATGCCCGGCGTCAACTGGATCGCGCCGACGCCGCCGATCCCGCCCTGGACGCGCACGTGCGCAAGGGCGAGGTCGAGCGCCCCGAATTTGAACAATCCGATGATCTCCGGGGACTCGTGCAACGGGCCGAGCACGATCACGGCCCACCCGAAGGGCAGCGCCGGTCCAAGCGTGATCGTCGCATCGAGGTCCACGACCAGGCTGAAATCGCCGGTCAGGGCCGCGCGCCGCAGCACACCCGCCATGCCGGGTTGAACCATCGAGCCGCTCGTCGTATGGAGATGCAGGCGGCCGTCCACGATGGAGATCGCGTTGGCGCCCTCGATGTGAGATTCCCACGCCGCCGGATCGAGAATCGCGTTGCTGAAGGTGTCGATGAATCCCATCTCACACCCCCAGGAATTCGGCCAGCGGCCCGAAGTCCGCGCCGCCCGCGAGCAGGCATGCGCCGAACACGAACGAATCGGCGGGCAGCGGGAAGGAGTCGTCGGCCTCGGTGATGGCATCGTAAAGACCAGGGAAGCCGGTGGACGATTCGACCTTGAGGACGAACAGGCCCGTGAGCGTGAGGATCGCCATGATGCGTTCGATAAGGTCGGTGATCATCTGGGCGATCTGGCGCAGCTTCTGGGCTCGCTTCTTGAGGATTTCCGCGAGTTCCTGGAGCAGGGCGAGGAAGCCGTCGGCCATGCGCAGCAGACCGCAAATCTTCTTGACGAGCGCGTCGACCTCCTCGAGGAAAGGAATGATCTCGACGAGCGTGAGGCTCGACCAGTCCGGCGCGGTCGGCAGCCGATTGTTGGCGGCGGCCGCGCTGCCCGTCATGGCGACCGGCGATCCCTTGGCAAAATCCTGCGGCAGCGGATCGGTCAGAACGAAGGTGCGCGTCGCCTTGTCGATGGACTTGATGTAGGTGAACGAAGGCAGCGCGACCGTCAGCGATCCGACGACGATCCAGTCGTCCTCGGCGAAACCGGTCACGTCCTTGACCACGATGCTGCGGTCGCCTTTCTTGGCGTCCGCGTCGAGGATGGTGACGACGAAACGATCCCAAGCGTCCTCGAACGCCTTGATGCCCAGCAGTTCCCCGATGGCCCGAATGAGCATGAGAAAGCCGTCGAGCGAGGGCGTGCCCGCGACGAGGAAGATCGCGCCAACCTCGGCGTTGTCCGAGAATATGGGACGCTCCAGATCGCCCAGGTCCTCGAGCGATTTCTTCCATCTGGCCTGCCAACCGGGCCATCCGTAGGCCACGGCGGTCGTGGCGAGCGGCAGGTCTTCGGGCTTCACATCGCCCTCGCGGATGTCCGCACCGTGGGTTTCGCCCTCGGCCATCGCCCGCTTGATCTTGTCCCAATCGAAGGAACGCACCTGGTAAAATGGCCAACCCGCGCAGTCGTAATAGAAGTAAAGGCCGGTGTGCAGGACGTCGGACATCGTCTCTTCGAGGAGCGTAATGAGTTCCTGGATCACGGCGCGCAGCGGGTCGGTCACATCCACCAGCAGGTTCGCCAGCGTCTCGATGGCCGAGGCGATGGTCTCGGCGGTCGCGCCGATCTGCTCGCAGACGTTTCCCACCTGCTCGGTCGCCTCGGCGACCGGCCCCGGAAAGAGCGTCTGCAGATTGAATTCAGCCCACTGACTCATCGCCCGTTTTCGCTCCCTGGAAGTACTGCACCGTTTTCGCCATGCCCTCGATCCGCCGCGCTTCTTGTTCGAGCAGTTCCTTGCGGAGCTGCTCCACAAGCTGCGCGATCCGTT
>CAZERK010000552.1:0-2669 GCA_964514515.1 uncultured Planctomycetaceae bacterium | reverse complement strand
AGCTGCCTTCGCGAAGATGAGGCCGAAGAGGACGTATAGCGCGCATTGAAGGTTGAAGCCGTCGTACACGATCCAGTAGATGCCGCAGAAACCCATCACGACGCCGCACAGCGCGGAGATCATCGCGTCCATGAGCAGGCCGGCGTGACAGCCGAGGTAGCAAACGATGGCAACCAGCACCAAGGCCGCGCCCCCGATGCGCAGCATCCAATTGAAGACGTGTATCGTCGTGACGTAGAAGGCGTCGTCCGAGATGCCTTGAAAGCTGTGCAGCCACCCGTAAGCCAGCAGGATGAGACCGGCAAAGACGGTATAGGCCGCGTTGCGCTTGGCGTGCTCGCTCATGTCGCAGTCCTTCATGCTCAGAGCTCAGGGCCGAACGGCGTGCTGGCGGAGAGCCGCCCGAATTCGACGCTGATACCCGATTCTCGCAGGAACGCCACCACCCGTTCCAGCTCTTGGCTTGTGCCCCAAATGACAAAGGACATGATGGCCACGTCCACGCCCGTTGCGCACTGCGTGATCTTGTAGGTCACGTTGAACCGGCGGGAAATCTCCCAGAGGATGGGCCGCCCCTTCTGCGTGTTCAGGAAGGTCAGCCATAGCTTGCGTTCGGAGAGCGCGTCGGGCGGCGGCGGCTCGTGCAAGATGTCCGGCAGGTGCGGGATGCGATCCTTGCACCGATAGGACGACAAGGTCCTGAGCTTCACGTTCAAGGAGCGGAGGTACTGCTCGGCTTGCTTGACGGTTGTGGCCGCTCCGATGAGCGTCAGTCGCATCGTTGCGTTGTTCGCGCCGACGTTGATGGCGTCCACGTTGAACAGGAGGTTGGGGAACCTCCGCGCCATTTCGCACATCAGCGGTTCCTGAACGTGCGACGGCTGAAAGGCCAGGGACAAGCGGTGTTTCACCGACATCGCAATCGTCCTTCCGTACACCCGAGATGTTCAACCGTTCCGCACGGGCGCCCCAGCAGGCGGTGGCGGCCGGCTGCCAGTTTGTCCGTGCGGTTCGGACTTGGACGGGCATTCTAACAAACGCCCGTCTTGGCCGCGACGGCGGATCGGGCGAAGTTGTCGGCTGCTCCGGGCGTTCGCCGGGTCGCAGTCAGAGCCGCCCGGATGGGCCGGGATGACGGAGCAGGAGTTCGCTCCGGGTGCGTTACGGAGCTGTCCTGCTCTGTTGAGAAACCCGTAGCGTGCCCGGCGCGCCGGGATGCCCGACGCAAGGCTTAGATCACCGTGCGCAATTCGGGGACGCGCAGGTAGCGGCCGACCTCCTGGTCGGCCATAGAATGCGCCGGCTGTCGTGCTCCGAAACGGCCGAGCGGGAGCTCGGCCGCTACTGTCTGCGTCGCAAGATCGCGCACGGAGATCTAGGCGTGCCTCCCAGTCTTTCGCGTCGGCCGCAGGGGGCCGACGCTACATCTGCGCCTTCCTGCCGAACGTTGAACACGTACGAAGTCCGGGGCTCCCTGTCGTTATGCGACAGACTGCCCCAGCGTTTTCGGCGTCTATTCAGGAGGCTGGCGAGGCCCGTCCGTGTAGACGCGGCCGCCGGATTTCTGCGCCGCCTGCGCCGCCGCCAACCAATGCCGGGCCTGGGCAAGCTGCTCGGGGTCCGTCAGCTCCGGCTCGCAATCCCGCAGGTACGCCAGGGCCGTGTCGAGCCGCCCCAGGTACCGGGCGTAGATGATCCCCAGTACGAGCTTGATCTGCGGTAGGTCGTTGCCGCCGGGGAACTCCTTCAGCAGCTTCTCGTAGGCGCCAGCCGCCTGCGGGTGTCGTTGCAAGGTCATCAGTTGGTTGGCCAACAGGAGCATCTGGTTGCGCCCCAGGCATTGCTTGGGGTCCTTGGCGATCAGTCCCTCGTACAGGTTGACGGCCGTCATGTAGTCGCCCTGCGTCAGGCGTTCGCCGATTTGTGCTCGGAGCCGGCTCAACTCGTCGTCGGGGGCGTCGTCTTCGATCGGCTCGCCGGTATCGGCGGAGACCGGCCGTGCGACGCGGCCGTACATCGCCGGCGCTCGGGCGTTGGGGTCCGCCATCATGGCCTTGTACTGCTGCCGCAATCGGTATCGCTTGATGAGGGCCAGGACGTCGTACTGGTCGCGCGGCACCGCGCGCAGCAGCAGCAGCAGGGCGCAGACGGTGAAGCCGAACAGGTAGCCGGCGATATGGGCCGAGTATGCCACGGCGCTGACGCCTTGCCCGCCGGACAGACGCGGCGACAGGATGTTGTCCCATAGGATGATCTTGAGGCCGATCAGCAGCAGCGCCCGTACGTGCATCGTTCCGATGTACAGCCAGAGCCAGTAGAAGACGGTGATCTTGCTCTGTGGGAACAGGACGAGATAGGCGGTGGTCACGCTGGCGATGGCGCCGCTGGCGCCGATCAGGTTCCCGTGCGAGAACACCGAGAAGCCTGCGCCGGCGAACGCCCCGCCCGCCAGGTAGAACAGAAGATAGGGGATATCGCCCAGCTTGGAGTTGACGCTGTTGCCGAACACCCAAAGGAACAGGAGGTTCCCCAGGAGGTGGAAGACGTCGCCGTGCAGGAATTGGTAGGTGATGAACTGCCAAGGGGCGGGGCTGTCCATCGACAACAGGCAACGCTGTTTCAATTCGCTCCCGTAGCCGCCGCCCAGGGCGTCGCCCAGCACGTCGGTC
>CAZERK010000551.1:0-2670 GCA_964514515.1 uncultured Planctomycetaceae bacterium | reverse complement strand
CAATCTGCTCGAGCAGATCGATGTCGGCGGCAGGCGCCGTCGCAGGCTGCACCGCCTGCCCCCCTGCTCCCGCGGGTCTCGGCTCGCCCGGAATCTGGCCGTCGGGCATCGTAGCGGGTTGCGTTGCTGGATTGTCCGTCAGGACGTCGTCGCGACCGTCTGCTGGATCCGATGCAGCGGCGATTGAGGGCGGCTGCCAATCGCGATCAGCCGAAGGAGCCGCAAGCAGAACGAGGGCAAGCAGGAGGACTGCGCGAAGCGGATGGGCAACGGTCGCGGCGCGGCGGACAGGCATCGCTCGTTCGCGCGGTTCGTCATGCCGGTCCATGTCGCGTACTCCGCCCATCGAAATCCGACTGGTCGATTCGGCCGGCCGAACCTCGCAGACATCCATCCGTCAGATTGTCTCCTTTATCGCATTTCACGGATGCGCGAGACTCCTGGCTATGTAGCGGCCGAGCTCCTGCTCGGCCGGAACGCGGAGAAGACGGCCGATCCGTCGCGGCGGATTGGACGCCACGGCGCATGCAACCGTGAACTGTCATTGCAGCCACCGGTTCGACCGACCGCTTGACCGACCCGGCTTCAGTCTGCCGAGCCTGCGCGAAGATCAGGCCGGGACGGAGATGCGAAGCGGCTGAGGCTCGCCGCTGCCGGTCGAGAAACCGGTGATCTGAACGCCCGGGTCGACCAGGAAGAAGTAGCCGAACCTCCGCTGCGACGGCCGAGCCTGCTCCATGACCTGCTTCGTGAGCTTGACGGGCGGGCGGAGGCACCGTTCCGGGATGTCGGCGGCAGGCCAGTATTGGATTTCCAGCACGAGTTGGCCGTCGGTAGGGGCGGCGGAGTACACGCCCTGGGCGAAGTATCGCTGTCCGTCCGTCGTCGTGACGTTGATCTGAGCCGTGACCGACGCGGCGTAGTTCAACGCGCGACCGAGAACGTTGCCCGGCATGCATTGCTCCGCGCCGATTTGCACCATCCGCTTGCCATCGGGCACGTCCAGTTCGGTCACGGGCGACTTCGGCGCAGCGCTGTTTGGCAATTCGACCCAGAAATGCCCCTCGCCGAGCTTCCCGCGGCGCACGTACTTGGCGACCTTCGCGTCCGCCGCGTCCAACGGGACGGGCAACTTCGCCGTGGCGGCCGTCCGTTCGCGAATCGCGTCGGCCACGTGCGCCCGACCTTCGCGAGCCGCGCCGACCTCGACGGGCGTCGCCCCTTCGCTGTCGGCTGCGGCAGACTCGTCTGTCCCGGCAGACTTGTCGTTCCCCGCGGGCTCTTCGGTCTGCTCGCCCTCGCCGGTTTCCGTCGAGGACGCAGGCTTATCGTCTGCTGCAGGCGAACCCGGCTGTTGGGCGTCACCGCTTTGTTTCGACGAATCGCCGGACGCGGACTCACCGAGCGGTGCAGGCGCCTGCGTGCGGAACATCTTCTTGGCAAACTCCGCCCGGCCCCCCCGCTTGAACTCGATATACCAAGGCTCGAAGTCCTCCGGCACATCGAACACGACGTCCAGCCGGTAGCCGCTGGTGCCTGCGGCGACGGCATGGGCGACCTTCGAATTGAGCAGGAAGTCCGTCTGGGGGCTGAATCGCACGAGCCGGCTCGGCTGATCGGGTGCGACCTTTTCGTGGCCGTGCTCCTGATGGATGTAGATGTCGCTCATTCCGCAGGCCAGATACAACGTGGGCGACGCGGCACGGCTCTCGCCCGACGGCGGCGGCGGACCGACGACGCGGAACTGAGGTAGCCTGAAGCGGATGTCCTGCTCGCCCTTCGCCGCCGCGCTCGACTTCAGCAGCACCCTGCAAACGAGGAACTTGCTCAAGGGGCTGGGCTCGCTGAGGGCGAACTTCCGCTCCAGACCGTCTGCCGTCACAGTCTGCTCGACCGTCTCGATTTGCCGCGTCTCCCAGTAATCGGAAAGGACTAGGCAGTCGTCCGGCACGATGTTGCACACCTGGGGCTGAGGAGAGCCACGGGCGGCGTACAGGTCCAGCAACAGACCGGTCTTGGCGGTCTCGAAGGCGTTGCCGCCGCCGAATCGGCCGTTGGTCGAGAGCACGTCCACCAATCCGACGACGAAGGCATCCGGATTGAACAGGCCGAGGTTCTTCGTCCGCGGCGTCCGATCGCCGGCGTTTTCGAGCCGGTCGTAGCCGAACACGGTCGCGCCGACGGGCAGCATCTGAATCGCCACGAGAGACGTGCCGACGAGCACCATCCCCGTGAAGAAGCCGCAGACGCCGGCGCCGATCCGGTCCAGATGAACCGGGAAGATAACCTTGGTCCCGATCAGCTTGTCGGTGCCCAGACGCAGCACGACCAGCGTGACCAGGAAGATCGCCATCAGAGCGATGGGCTGACCGATCGCTTGCATGGCCACGGCGTCGGCCCAGAGCCCGTGCAGCGACTCGTAAAACCCGAAGGCGACCATGCAGGCGATGACGGCGTCCACGAACATCACCGCGGCATAGAGCAGGCCCTGCGTCACCCAGAACGCTGTCAGAAGGATGACTACCAAGGCGATAATCAACGAGAAGAGCATCGGGATAATCTCCGCTCACCCAGCCGCTTCGAACGAGGCGTCGTTCCCGGCGGCACGCATCACGACGGCTTCTGCGCGTCGCCCCGCGTGACGCGGAGCACCTCGTTGATGCTGGTTAC
>CAZERK010000550.1:0-2680 GCA_964514515.1 uncultured Planctomycetaceae bacterium | reverse complement strand
GGGTAGACCTTTAGGTATACCTCGCCGAATTGGCCGGCCCCGCCGGTCTGTTTCTTGTGGCGGTAGTGCCCGTCGGCCGTGGCGGTGATCGTCTCGCGGTAGGGGATCTTCGGTGGCTTCGTGTTCACGTCCAGCTTGAACTGCCGCAGGATCTTCGCGAGGATCACGCGCAGGTGCAGATCACCCACGCCGCAGACGACCATCTCCTTGGTCTGTGGATCCTGGAAGCTCCGAAAGCACGGATCAACGTCGGCGAATCGCTTCACGGCCTCGCCGATCTTTGTTTCATCGCCGCGGGCCTTTGGCTCGATGGCCAGCGAGAACATCGGCGTGGGGAACTTCGGCATGGGGACGGTGGCGTCGTTAGGCTCCGCGAACACCGTCTCGCCGATGTGCAGGTCGAGCTTGGCGACGGCGAAGATGTCGCCGGCCACGCCTTCGTCTACGTCCTTGTGCTCGCTGCCCTGGAACTTCAGAAGATGGCCCGGCCGCGAGCCCTTCCGGTCGCCCGAGGCAACCAGGCTGCCGTCCGATCGCAGCATGCCGGCCAGCGCCCGAACAAAGGAGTACTTGATGTTGCTGCGGGGGTCGACCGATACGCGGAAGATCTGACCGCAGAAGGAGCCGCCGGCGCTGATCGGCTTCTCCTCGCCGTTGAGCGTGAGCGTGCGCTGTTTGCCCTCAATCGGGGAGGGGCAGCAGGCCGCCAAGAAGTGCAGCACCTCCTGGATGCCGATTTCGCCCCGAGCGTTCGTGAAGAGCAGCGGCACGAGGCTGCCGCCCACGACGGCCTTGACGATGTTCTGCCGCACCTCGTCCGGCGAGAGGGCGCCCTGCTCGAAGTATTTATTCATCAAGGCGTCGTCCGCCTCGGCGACGCGCTCGACGATCTCGGTGTGCGCGTTCGCCACGTCGCCGAAGTCGCTGTCTCCCGACTCGTTTGCGATGCAGTCGATGACGGACTTGCCGCCGCCGGCGGGCAGATTGACCGGCGTCACGGCCGGCCCGATCGTCTCCTTGAGCGAGGCCAGGATGCGTTCCAGGTCGACGTTGTCGGCGTCGATGCGGTTCACGACGACGACGCGAGCCAGCCCCTGGTGCGAGGCGTGGTCCTGCATGCGACGGGTGTTGACCTGGACACCGGCGCCTGCGTGGACCACCAGCATGGCCGTCTCCACCGCGGCGAGCGAGGCGATGGCCGGACCGATGAAGTCCGGCGCGCCGGGCGTGTCGATGATGTTGAGCAGCCGCCCCTCGTACGGCACGTTGAGGACGTGCGACTCGATGGAGCACCCGCGTTCCTTCTCTTCGTCGTCGGTGTCGAGATGGCTGGTTCCGTCGGCGCCGCTGCCGAGGCGGTTCGTAATACCCGCCGCCCGGAGGATGGCCTCGCAAAGCGTGGTCTTGCCTGATCCGCTGTGGCCGACGATGGCGACGTTACGGATGTCGTTGGTGGTGTAACTGGGCATGACGCCTCCCGACGGTCTGGGCACGTATTCTCTAAAAAGTTTCTCGTTTAGAGCTTTGCGGCCGCGCACCGCAGCCAAACACAAAGACCTGTCATTCTACCTTGGCGTCTTGGGGCCGACAAGGGTCGCGGCCTGCGCGGACGGACTCGGCGGGGCAATTGCATCCTCGTTGTGCCTGCCACGTCGGCATGGGCCTGAACAGAGCCGCGACCAGAAGGGATCGCTGGTGCGAGATTCCCATCTCGCACCCCCTGGCGGCGGGACTCCGATCCCGACGGATGCGGGGAAGGGATTCCCACAGGAACCGACAGGGTGCGAGAATCCCGGCGCGCCGGGACTCGCACTAGCGGCTCTGATTGCGAGAATGCGATCGGCCAGGGATGCCTGTGCAACCGTATCGTGGACGATGGTTGCGTCCGAGGTCACGCTTCCGCGGCCTCGATTTCACGGTTGTGCCATAATATGGCGAACGACGGCCCTGCCCGCGGGCCGCCAGCGTGCGCGAGATCGCCCGGCCGATTGCTGGCGGTCGTGGGCTCGTCATCGGAGAGGGAGCATGAGCAAGAAGCAACAACGCATCCTGGTGATCCTTGGAAGCGGGCGCGACGAGAAGGGCGGGCCCTACCTGACGCGGCAATTGCTGTCCAGCCCGAACGACGAGGAGCGCTCCGTCGGGGAATTGCTGGGGCAGGGATGGAGGGTCGCGGCGGTTCACCCGTCAGCCGGCGGAGAGGCCGTCGGCTGGATGGTCGTGCTGGAGAAGAAGGACGATTCGTGATCGCGCACGCGGAAGACGCTGCACGCATTGGCCCCGCAGGGGCTGAGGATCGTAGCCACGGGCACGCGAAGCGCCGCCCGTGGATTGGAGAGGCTGTTACGGATTGTCCCGCCCTGAAAGGGCGGAGGAATCGAAGATGCTGCAAACCGCGAACTTGGTTGAATCCTCCGCCCCTGCCGGGGCGGAAAGCGCATAGCGTGCAGTTATCCACGGGTGTCGTCCGCCTTCGGCGGACTCCACCCGCGGCTACGATCCTCCACCCCTTCGGCGTGGGATGTCGCTACTGCGAGATAGGAATCTCGCGCCAGTTGGAATCCCGGCGCTATCGGATGCGAGATGGGAATCTCGCACCAGTAAGAGAACGAACGCCGCTGCCGACCGCGCCGGCTTGGGTTCAGATGGCGAGGGCGGCACACCTGCCAAACTCGTGAGC
>CAZERK010000549.1:0-2682 GCA_964514515.1 uncultured Planctomycetaceae bacterium | reverse complement strand
TCGCGGCCGGAGAGCACCATCCTGTGCGTCGGCTACCAGGCCGTGAGCACGCTGGGCCGGCAGCTCGTGGTAGGCAACAAGACGGGCCGCATCCACGGCACGCAGTACAAGGTCAAGGCTCGCGTCGCGCAGGTCCACGGCATGTCAGCGCATGCCGATCAAGCCGCCCTGTTGAACTGGATCGGCCATCTGAAGGACGCGCCGCGCTGCGTCTTCATCACGCACGGCGAGGAAGACGCCTCCAAGACGCTCGCCAGCCTCATCAGCGCCTCGCACGGCTGGCGGACGCATGTCCCCAACCACCGCGAGGAGATAAAGCTTGAATAGGGTGGTCCGCAGACACGCGCGCGCTACGGCCTGAAGCCGCACTTGATCGTGAAACCCGATAGAACCGATCGATGAACGCCTTGCACGCCTTGCAGCCACCCGCCGGCCAAGGCCCGCGGCTCTCAGAATGCACGGACCGGCCAGTCTGGGCGAGAATCGGCGTCACGTGGACGTCGACGGGACGTCGGACTGTTTGACGGGCAGGGGATTCTCGAACGCCTTCTTCGCGCAGATCACGTCGATGACGTCCTCGAACTTCGCAACGTGATACTCGTCCAGGCGAAGTCGCTTCTGCGCGCCGTCGTCGTCGTAGAGCAGATCGACCCATCCCTTCTTCTGAAAATCGTCCGTCTTCAGCAATCGCATGTCGTCCCAGGGAATCGGCCCCTTGCCGTTGTAGCTAAGGCCCCGATCGTCGAGGACGAGCCTCGTTCGCAGCACGCCGACCCATACCCAAAGCCTGTACACGGTCAGCACGCCGAGCACGAGCCCGATCAGCTTCTGGTAGAAGATGTCCGTATCCGTGTGGTCGGTCGCCCGAGAGTTGAGCTGCGAGATGTGGCTGCCTTCGCAGACGGCCTTGATGCCGCACGTCGGGCCGAAGTAGTAATACGCATCCGGCATCTGAAACGAGGGCGGTCCGCCGTACAGCTCCTCCAACGCCGCAAGCTGCTTGTCTCGACCGATCTTGCCGAGGGCCTCCTTCGCCTTCGGGACGGATTGCGCCGTCACGGCCGGGTAGATCGGCATACCGCGAGCAGATTCCCGCAGATCGGCCGGAAGCTGCTGCACGTGTTCGTCGACGTTGTCAGCCGGGTAGCCGATGAGACCGTCGTATGCAAACCAGACGCTGAACACGCCCAGCATCACCAGCATGAGCAACGTTCGCACCTTGCGCTCGCGGGTGGCGCCGCTCTCGATCGGATATTGCCGACAGGACTCCGGTTGCATCTGCTGCTCGAGTTCGCCGGTCGACCCGCTCTCGATTTGCATACTCTGCCTTTGCTCGTTCCGCCAAGCAAACTCGGGACGCCGGCCCTGCGCCTACTCGCTTCCCAGGAAACCTGCCGAGCAGAATCGAGGCAAACGCCTTACGGCCGCTCGCTTTTCGCAACCATCGGCGCCGTCGCCGACGGCCAATCCCGGTTCTGCCGATTCCGCGTCTTCAGATTCCCGTTCTCTTGGGTGCGGTCGCTGCGTCGCACCACCTCGGCCGTCGGGCCGTCGCATCACGCGCCCTGATGGAAGTCCTGCACCTGTTTCGTGAACTTGGCCACGTCTTCGGCTTTCACGACGAACACGCGGCCCAGCATCGTGGAGACGGACACGTATCGCCCGCCGTCCTGTGGCCCGGTCGCCGAGATGCGAAGCTCCAACGCATCGCCCGCTTGGAACTCGACTCGAAGCGTCACAGCCGGCGCATCCAGGCCGAACTCGGACAACACCGCCTCTTTGTAACGCACGTAACGCCGGGCCTTCAAGTCCCGTAGGGCGTCGAGCAGTTGAGTCACGGCCGCCGCTTTCGTCTGGAAGCTCGGTTCGCCGACGAGCTTCCAATCGGCGCCGGTCTTCTCAAACGCAAAGCCGGTTGGGCCCTCGAAGCTGACGCGCACGGCGTCTGCCGGATCGAAGGTCGTCACCTTCGTGTCGAGCAACTCCGCCTCGAGGTCCTCCAGAACCTTGGCATCAATCTCGCAAATAGTCGAGCCGCCCTCGACCATCGCGCAGACCACGTCGCCGTGTCGCCCCACCAGAATCGTATGGATCGTCGGCGGCTCCGGCGGCGGCTCGGGCTCGGGCTGCTTCTCAACAGGCTGGCTCGACGGCGCAGCCTCGGTCGGTTGGCTCGATGTCGCGGCCTCGGCTTCGGGCGTGCCGGTTGGCTTCGCAGCTCCTTCGGATTCAGCCTGCCCTGTCGGCTCAGCCGCTTCTTCGGCAGCCGGCGTCGTCGCGACCTCGCTGCTCGACGGCGGGGTCGGCCCGGCAGCTTGGGAACTGGCGGGCTGCGAGGCCGGCTTCGGCCGGGGCGGCGCGTCCACCGTGACGACGGCCCGGCCGGCTGGATGGTCCAATCCGAACGCGGCGGCTTCAGCGGCCCGGCCGACAACGCGCCTGCCCCGCAGGTTCGACAGATCGCTCAGAATATTGTTGACGGCGGTCGTCTCCGCCGGCCCTTCGATCGGCGCCTTGAAGGCCCAAATGCCGTCCTCGCGGGCGACCTCGCTCGCCTCCGAGCCCTGCTTCACGAACCTGATCCTCGACGCGCGAGCGATGGGAAACCGCAGGAGCTCTCGCCTCAAGACGCTGAGCGGTGTGGCGCCCAGCCGCTCCGCTTCCGCCGGCCCTACGACGGCC
>CAZERK010000548.1:0-2696 GCA_964514515.1 uncultured Planctomycetaceae bacterium | reverse complement strand
ACTGCGCCGCCGGATTCTCCTCCACAAACCGCCCCACCGCCGCCTGCGCCATGTCGCTCATCTGGGGGATGTCTTGGGCGACCGCCAAGAACGGAAGCCCCAAGGCGCCGACGACCACTGCTGCAACGACGAAAACGCGAGACTTCATACACCCAACTCCTTGGTGCGACCGATCGGTCGCCAAAAATAAGACAGAAAACGACCTTTGACTCGCCATGAGATGCGCCAAGCCGCGCGCCTGGCGATGAGCCTACGGTCTGCGGCTGAAGCCGGCGTCATCGCACCCTACCTCGACGGCGTGCCGCCTATGGGCTGCAGCCTCGAGGTGGTCGGTTCGTACGAGACGGCCGCCCGCTCCCCACACGGCCTGGACTGTCAAGCCACGGGACGACGGGCCCCCGCTTCACACCGACGGCCCCCCTATCCGTATCGTCCATCGTACAGGGTTGCGAGAACGAAGTCCAGTAACCACCGCTGGGACAACTCGTTCTATCGATGCTCTCGCCGCCGGTTCGCCGCTTGGCACGCAGGTCCGGGGCCTGAGCGAATCCGCCCCGGGCGTTACGATCTGAGGCTGGGAGCGTGCCGCCCATCGGGCCGTCCTTTCCGCAATGCGTCAGAATCCCTCAAACGACACCCCTGGCCGGACTTGACCGATCATGAGTCCGTGGTATCCTTATTGATCGTGTGGAGCTCCTGGGGGGACCGCGGACGCCGGCACGCTTCCGACGAGACGACGGCCCTTGTACAGAACACCTCAGACAACGTGATAGCCGTGGTGTTGCACAAAACGCTTTACCAGGCGTTGCAACACGAGGGATGGGTGCGCGCCCGCGCGGAGGCGTCGGCACGCCGACAGATCTCGCGATGTACCCCCTGGAATCCCTGGAATATTGAGAATCATGATACGTGTAACGCTTCCAGATGAATCCGTCCTCGAAATGCCCGACGGCTCGACCGCGTTGGACGTGGCAGCCCGTTTGAGCGAAGGCTTGGCACGCGTCGCCGTGGGGGCGAAGGCCGACTTCGGCAACGGCGCCATCCGGGTCGACTTGGCGGCCCCGCTGCTGGCCGACTGCCGGCTGAAGCTGATCACCCCGAAAGACGCGGAGGCCCTTGAGATTCTCCGTCACAGCACGGCCCACGTGATGGCCGAGGCCATCTGCGCGCTTTGGCCGCAGACGAAGCTCGTTTACGGGCCACCGGTCGAGGACGGTTTCTATTACGACATCGACCTGGACACCCGCCTGACGCCCGAGGACTTCCCAAAGATCGAAGCCGAGATGGCCCGGATCGTGAAGGAGGACCGGCCTTTCACGCGCGTCGAGATGGATCGGTCCGCGGGCATGGCCAAGGTTCAAGCAGAGGGGAATCCCTACAAGGTCGAGAACGCCCATCGGGCCAAGGGCGACACGCTCAGCTTCTACGTGACCGGCGGCAAGCCCGGCGAATGCTGGGAAGACCTTTGCATGGGGACACATCTGCCGAGCACCGGTCGCATCGGCGCGTTCAAGGTGCTCAACGTCTCCGGGGCCTTCCTGCACGGCGATGCCAGCAAGCAGCAGTTGCAGCGCGTCAGCGGAACCGCCTTCTTCAACAAGAAGGACCTCAAGGCACACCTAGACCGCCTGGAAGAGGCCAAGAAGCGTGATCATCGCCGGCTTGGCCAGGAGTTGGGCCTGTTCGCTCTTGACGGGATGGTCGGCGCCGGCCTCGTACTCTGGAAGCCCAAAGGGGCTGTCGTTCGCTATCTGCTGGAGCAGCATATGCGGGCGCAACTCATTCGGTACGGCTACGCGCCGGTCTATTCGCCGCAGATCGGTCGCCTCGAACTGTACCGCACCAGCGGGCATTTTCCGTACTACCGCGACAGCCAGTATCCGCCGCTATACGACACGCCGGCGGCGCCTTTGTTGCAGGCGGTTGCCGACGCGATGGCCGACCCGGCGGTCAAGTCCGCCTCTCGCGAGGCCCGTGAACGACGGCTCCGCGAAGTCCTCGGCCCGTTGAGCGAATTGTTGGGCATCGAGATCGACGCCGACCGCCTCACGGAGGGGATGCTGGAGCAGATCGGGCGGCAGCTTGCGTCTGAGGGCGGCTATCTGCTGCGGCCGATGAACTGCCCCCACCATATTCGCATCTACACGAGCGAGCCGCACAGCTACCGGGATTTGCCGGTTCGACTGGCGGAGTTCGGCACGGTCTATCGCTACGAACAATCGGGCGAGGTCTCGGGCCTGACCCGCGTGCGCGGCTTCACCCAGGACGACGCACACATCTTCTGCACGCCGGAGCAGTTGCAGGAGGAAATCGGCGGCTGCATGGAGCTGAGCAAGTTCGTGCTGGAGAGCCTGGAGCTCAAGGACTATCGCGTGCGGATCGGCCTGCACGACCCGGCGGATCCGAAGTACATCAAGAACCCCGAAGGCTGGGCCATCGCCGAGGCGGCGATTCGATCGGCCGCCGAGCGAGCAGGCGTCGATGCCGTGGAGGAAAAGGGCGAGGCCGCGTTCTACGGTCCTAAGATCGACTTCGTCGTCAAGGACTGCATCGGCCGCGAATGGCAGCTCGGCACGGTCCAGGTCGACTACAACCTGCCCGAACGATTCGGGCTGGAATACGTCGGCCGCGATAACCGGCTGCACCGGCCAGTCATGGTACATCGGGCGCCGTTCGGCAGCCTCGAACGGTTCATG
>CAZERK010000547.1:0-2706 GCA_964514515.1 uncultured Planctomycetaceae bacterium | reverse complement strand
AACCTCCCATCAACGTGGAGCCTTCCAACAAGACGCCCCATGCCTCGCCACGGATTCCGCCCATGCCCAATCACGTCCGTCTCGTCAATCTGAAGGCCGGCCGCCCCAGCGTGGAGCAGGCCCGAGCCCGACTGAACGCCGAGATTCATCGGGCCAAGGCCGACCGCATCGTCGTCCTCAAGCTGATCCACGGATACGGGTCTTCCGGCGTCGGCGGCGCCATCAAGTCGGCCGTCCGCCGGTCCCTCCAGCGGCGCCAGCGGGAAGGCAAGATTCAATCGTTCGTCGCAGGCGAGCGTTGGGAGCTGTTCGACGAAGCGGCGCAGGGGCTCCTACAAGCCTGCCCGGCCCTGGCGAGCGACTGCGATCTCAACAACTACAACGAAGGCGTTACCTTTGTGCTGCTTTGAGGCGGCAACCTGAGCGTTTTCGTTTGAACGTCGCATCGGCCCCGAGCCGGCCCGCCTGTGGCGGGTGGCCGACGCTACAAGCGGATGGTGACCGCTCTATAGGACAGACTCGAATGAACGGCGTATGAGTGCGGTTGCCTGATCAAGCTCGGAGCGATTGCTGATCCGCAGTTCGACATCGCCGCTCCCCCAATGGCCGATGTGGGCTACATCCCGAGCGAACACCGGAGGATCGTCAATATGGCCATACTTCAGATGCAGCCATACCCTCAAACCTGCCTGCCGAAGATGGACGCTACAGAAGCACCGCCTTCCGCGTTCGTAATTGATGGACTTCGCCAAGTATCGCCTTGATGTGCCCGATGGCTCCAGAGACAGGCAAAGGCGGTCGATCGCCCGCCAGAGCGAGACGATCTCCTGGGGTTTTCCTGTCAGATGATGGGCTTCGTCATAGGAGCATTCGCCTCTTCTCATCCGCCGCGTCTGCCACGCTTTTTTGGTGCCAACAGACCGGGTGCCCGTATCGTCAATACGGGATGTGCCCGCGCCCTGGCCAACAGGAACGATAGACGCCTCGCCAGTACCTGGTTCACCGGCGATTCGAATGAGGCTTTCTTTGATGCGCTGCGGCGTGAGGTTCTCGTCTCTCGTCGCGGTTCGTACGAGATTCAAGAACGGTCGAGGCGGATCGGTCATCAGGACTTGGAGGGCTTTGCGGACCTTACCGTCCGTGAAAGTCTGTTCGCCCAAAGCATCGAGCGTCCCCTTCGCCATCTCCTCACGTGAGACCCTCCACAATTGCCTTGCGACTTGATCGATCGCCATCCCCTCAGAAGCCTCTGGATCAATACTGACTTCATACTTCAGCTTCTCAGGAGCGGGGCTTTTCTCGACGCTTCGATAGATGCGCCATTTCATGCCGTTGGTGAGAATGCACCAGACGACACCGTCATTGTTGGCGTAATTGACAACCTGTGTAACGGCCTTGACGTCTTCGAGCGCGTCATCCAACGCCTTGGCTTCGACAAGCAGGACTGGCTTCCTGTTGAGCTTCAACGCATAGTCTACCGATTTTCCGTCAACCGTCGGGTACTCCAACTGCACTTCGTTGGGGTCGCGGACATCCCATCCGAGGGCTTCTAGCAGAGGATCGATGACGATCGTCCGAGTCGGCGTCTCTTTCAGCGAACAGCGGCGAAGCGAGGATAGCTTCCCTCGTACCAATTCGATCGTCTGAATCAGCTTATTCATGCTCGACCTCCAGCCCCCTGGTGGCGGAGAGCGCAACGCGAGACCTCAGCCGCGGTTCTGATATGCCAAGGCAAGCCGGCTCAAGAAGCGCCCGGGCCGCGGAACGGCTCGATCGTCCTGGCGAAGCCTTCCCGCCAGGGCGTCCTGGGGCGCCAGTCGAGGATCGTTCGTGCCCGCGTCAGGTCGGGCCGGCGGCGCTCGGGGTCGTTGACGAGCCGGTCTACGCATTCGATGCGGCTGCGGCTGCCGGTCAGCTCGATGACGGCCTCGGCGGCTTGCCGGATCGTGATCTCCTCGTCGTTGCCGATGTTGATCGGCTCGCAGGCGTCGGCCTCGGACGCCCGCGTGATCGCCTCGACGAGATCGTCCCCGTAGCAGAACGACCGGGTCTGCGAGCCGTCGCCGTGGACCGGCAGCGGCCGACCGGCCAGCGCCCGCGCGATGAACGTCGGCAACATGCGCCCGTCGTCCGCCCGCATCCGCGGCCCGTACGTGTTGAAGATGCGCACGATGCGCGTCCGCAGCCCGAACAGGCGGTGATAGGTCATCGTCAGGGCCTCGGCGAAGCGCTTGCCTTCGTCGTAGGGGGCGCGCGGGCCGATCGGGTTGACGTTGCCGAAATAGGATTCCGCCTGCGGATGCACCGCGGGGTCGCCGTAGCAATCTCTCGTCGCCGCCTGGAGGAAGACGGCGCCCTTGTCTCGCGCGAGGTCCAGCATGTTGCGCACGCCGGCGCTGCAAACGTCCAGGATGGCTACGGCTTTGTCGTGGAAGTCCGCCGGCGACGCCGGACAAGCCAGGTTATAGACGCGGTCGACCGGACCGTCGAAGGCGCGGCGTTCGATGATGTCGTGTCGGATGAAGGCGAAGGCCCGATGCTGTCGGAGGTCCGCCGCGTTGGCTTCGCTGCCGGTCAGGAGGTTGTCGACGCCGATGACCTCGCAGCCGGCGTCGAGAAGACGCCTGCAAAGATGGTACCCGATGAAACCGGCGGCGCCGGAGACGATCACGCGCATGCACAGGCCGCCCTACGCGTCTTCCACGG
>CAZERK010000546.1:0-2719 GCA_964514515.1 uncultured Planctomycetaceae bacterium | reverse complement strand
GTCGGCCGACAACGTCGTCTTGCCCGTGCCCGACAGGCCGAAGAACAGCGCCACGTCTCCGCCCGCGCCGACGTTCGCCGAGCAGTGCATGGACATGACGCCCTGCAGCGGCAGCAAGTAGTTCAGCACCGTGAAGACGCTCTTCTTGATCTCCCCGCCGTAGCCCGTGTTCGCGATGATCCCCATGCGGTCGGCGAAGTTGAGCAGGATGGCCGTCTCGCTGCGCGTGCCGTCGATGCGCGGATCCACCTTGAAGTTCGGCAACGCGATGATCGTGAACTCCGGAACGTGCTTGCGCAGCCGCTCCCGATCGTCCGTCGTGATGAACATATTACGGGCGAAATGGCTCTGCCAAGCGTGCTCCGTGATGATGCGGATCGGCATCCGATAGGCCGGATCGGCCACGACGTCCACGTCCTGCACGAACACGTCCGTCCTTTGCAGATAGGCCTGCAAGCGGGCGAGGACGCTGTTGTAGGTGCTCGGGCCGGCGGGCCGGTTGTACTCGCCCCACCAAATCTTGTCCGCGTTCGCCGGCTCCTTGATGACGAACTTGTCCGTCGGAGCGCGGGCGCTCCATTTCCCGGTGTTGACGACGATGGGGCCGCCCTCGACCAGATGCCCCTCGCCTCGGCAGACGGCTTCCTCAACCAGCGCCGAGACCGGCAGGTTCCAATAGACGCGCCCCAGGTGCGCCAGGCCGTGGTGGCTCAAATCGTAGTCGCTGGCAAACTCGCCGGCGTGCTTCGAAGCGGGGGTCTCGAATGACAGGTGTTTCATGATCCGTTGCTCCACGACGACGCAACCGTCGCCAGAGCCTAGCCGCCTAGGCCCAATCGCGCACCAACTTGCGATTCCCAACGTGCAACTCCTTTGGCGCGCTGGGATCGAGCGCCCATTTGATCCGCTCGATGCCTTCCGTCATGTCCTTCATCTCGCCGCAGTAGCTGAGTCGCAAGTAGCCTTCCATGCCGAACTCGACGCCCGGCACCGTCACCACTTGCACCTTCTCCAGCAGCATGTTGGCCAGCTTCGTGGAGTCCTTGTCGTAGGCGCTGAAGTCCGCGAAGCAGTAGAACGTCCCATCCGGCTTGCTCACCTTCACGCCGTCAAGCGAACTCAGTCGGGAGACGAGCACGTCGCGGTTGTTCTCCAACGTCACGCGAAGGCTCTCGACGCACGCCTGCGAACCGTTGATCGCCGCGACTGCCGCCGCCTGCAACAACGCCGACGGCCCTGACGTCTGGTGCGACTGGATGTTGGCCATCGCCAGGATCAACTCCTGGTTCGCCACGGCCCAGCCGATGCGGAAGCCCGTCATGGCGTATTGCTTGGAGACGCCGTTGACGATGATGAGCTTGGACTTCTCCGACTTGTCCTTGACGAACTTCCAGGAGCTGATCGGCTGGCGGCCATCAAAGACCAGGCGGTGATAGATGTCGTCCATGATGAGGTAGATGTCGCGCTTCTCGCAAAACGCCACGATGTCCGCGATGAACTGCTCCGAGTACATGGCCCCGGACGGGTTGTTCGGGCTGTTGATGAGGATGCATTTCGTCGCCTTGGTCGCGGCCTTCTCGATGTCCTGGATCCGCACGTAGAACGAGCCGTCCCCCGCCCGCACGGGCACCGGAACCGCGCCGCACAGCCTGCACATATCGGGGTAGCTCACCCAATACGGCACCGGGTAGATGACTTCGTCGTGCGGGTTCAAGACCGCCTGCATGGCCACCATGATGGCCTGCTTCGCACCGCCGGACGCCATCACGTTCTTCGGCGTCGCCGGGCGACCGTAGAACTCGTCCGTATACTTGATGATCGCCTGCTTCATCGCCGGCGTTCCGTCTGCGGGCGCGTAGCGGATTTCTCCGGTGTTCAGCAGCCCCGCAGCCGCCACGAGCGCCTCGATCGGCGCTCGACTCTTCGGCTCGCCGCCGCCGAGATGAATCACCGCCTCACCTTGAGCACGCATCCTCGCGGCCGTCGCGTTCAACTTCAGCGTGACGGATTCCCCGATCGTCCGGGCGATCTGACTCAGGCTCATCGCATGTCCCTTCTGAACGGCCCAGGAACGTCGAGACGCCCTGCCGTCGTCTCGGACGCACGGCCACGGGCGCCCTGTCAAGTTGCTGTCCTAGGGGTTCGCCGCCATTCCAACCCCTGAACATCTGCCTCCTGCAATCCTCGTGCCGCCTTCCACCTCACGCATCGCGTCGACCGGCAATGCTCGGGATGCCGAGCGCACCAATCCAACAGCCCGCGAGGGAAGTCGGGGGCGATCGGGCACGAGCCGCTCAACCGTGTCTCGGAAGACGGCCGAACGCCGCGCCCTGAGACTTCCACCGCGGGCCGGAAGCCAGCTAGTCTATCTTCGTGGGACGAACGTGACAATCCAGGCGACACGTCGTGTCGGTCGAAGACCAAGGCCACCGCAAGGCTGTCGCTCTCGACCGCACGTCCGATCAGAGCCCCGACCGCCTGCCCTTGACTTCTCGCAGCGATGTAAAGGATGAGCGAGGGGTCAACGCAAATCCCAGCCGGCCGCCGCCGCCTCGGCACGGCTCGGCCCGGGCACATCTGGTCCAGGCGGCAGATGCGGCGGCAATCCGACCGACCCGCCACGAAGATCGTGTCGAGGCGCCGCGGCATCGGGAAACCGCGTACTACGTCTCAGATGGAACCGCCTGGGAAGCCCACGCTTGAACGATGCGCGGACGGG
>CAZERK010000545.1:0-2720 GCA_964514515.1 uncultured Planctomycetaceae bacterium | reverse complement strand
CTCGCGCAAAGGCGATCAGCCCGATCAAGTCGTCGGGCCGGCCGGATAGCTCCTCGCCGTCGCCGAGCACGAAGCCCTGAACGACGTCCTTGACGGCATTCAGACGCGTCTGCATCTGCCCGCCGACATCGGCGAAATCCTCCTGGTCCATGCTGCCCGATCGGTCCACAACCAATTGGATCGCAACGCCCTCCGTGGTGATCCGCGTCTCCTCGTCCGCCTTCTGCGGCCGCGCAACCGACAGAACGACGAACGCCACGGCGAGCGTCCGCAGGAGGGGTAGGACGTAGCGTGCGCGCAGCCGCCAACGGGATTCGCCCGTCGGCAATCTCGCCACGCCGGCGAAACGAATCGCCGCCCGGCGACGCGGGTCGACGTAAAGCCACCAGATGACCGGCACGATGACCAACGCCAGAAGCAGCCACGAGTTTTGTAGAACGATCATCTGGCTGCCCCCCCGTTGCCGCTGTCATCCTCAGCCGTACCCGTCGTTTGTGGCTCTCCTGGGCTTCCCCTGGCGCCTTGCACCATCCGTCCCGCTTCCGGCTCCCCCACAGGTTGCCCGTCGTTCGTCGCCGTCTCCTGGACGAAATCCCGTGCCGTCACCTGAACCCAGTCGACCTCGTCCGCGGAAGGCTGCTGCCTCGCGTACTTGACCGGATCGCACGCCGCTACGAATCGCCGCAAGACCTGCTTGTGCCGTTCGTCGAAACGCGCCCCGTCCTGCAAGGAGCGGATGAACTCTTCGCTGGTCTGCTCGCCGGCCATCAGATCAAACCGCAACTCGATGTATTTCCTGAGGAGCGTGTTGATCCGGTAGTAGAACTCCCGCACCAAACCGCGGTCGATCAAGCCTTCCGCCGCGAGCTTATCCAGCTCGCTCATCGCCCATTCGTGCGGCAGAAGCCGCCTCTGCTCAGCTCGCAGCGCCCTGTGCGCCCGGGCGCGTTTGACCCACCAGCGGGCCAGTAGGGCGACGGCGACCATCGCGAGCATGGCGCATGTCGTCAGCCCGATCAGCCTATACTGCCACGGCAGCGGCACCGTCACCGGCCCCTTGATGTCGGCCAGGCCGCCCAGCACCGTGATCGCGATCGGCTCCGTCGTCACCTGATCGGCATACGGTTCGTCCGAGCCGTCCGCCTTCTCCCTGGGATCGACGAACGTCACGCTTAGCGAGGGAATTGTGCAGGACCCGGGCAGGACGGCGTCCAGCCGCACGACGCGACGGTACGTCTCTACGAACTCACCCTGCTCCGGCTCGCTATCGACGACGTCCTCGACGCTGAAGTCCCCCAGCGTGCCAGCGATCTCGGGCAACTCAACTTGAACGCCCTTCTCTAACACGACGGTCAGAATCAGGCGAATCTGCTCCGGAACGGTCGCCTTCGCGCGATCCACCTCAACCGTCATTCTCACCGGACCGGCTTCAGCTTCTCGCTTGACGGCTGTCGATTCCTCCGGACGGCTCGTCGTGGTCGCCTGCGTCGCGTGCTTGTCGCACGCGACCGACATCAGCAGACTGCTCGCAAACACGAACAGCAACACGATGGAACTGAAGCTCGGCATGCGCCACAGAGGGCTGCGGCCGCCTCGTATCACACAACAAGATGCCGTATGCCTGGCCAACGGTTCTACAGCCTCGCCTCGCGCACGCGGAAGAATTTCGTCAGCGGCTCGACGAACGGCTCGCCGGTCGTCAACTCGATGGAATCCAACCGCATCCGCAGGAACAGCCGCCTTCGGGCCTCCGCCGCCTGCTCCGCCGATCTGCGGTAGGCATCGCGGAAGGCCGCTCGACTCGTATCCACAAGAACCCGCTCGCCGGTTTCGCAGTCCTGCAATTCGACCAGCCGCACCTTGGGCATCGCCGTCTCGCGCGGATCGGCGATGACGACCGGCACCATGTCGTGCCTTCGCCGTGCGATTCGCAGCGAGCGGCTGTAATCCGCAGCCTGCAAATCGCTAATCAGGAAGACGACGGCCCGTCGGCGGCTCACCAGGTTCAGATAGTCCAGGGCCCCTGCGACGTCCGTGCCTCGTCCCGTCGCCTCCATCGTGAGCAACTCGCGAATCACGCGCAGCACGTGCCGCGTCCCCTTGTCCGGTTTGACGCACTTCTCGATCCGGTCGGAGAACGCGATCAGGCCAACCTTGTCGTTGTTTCGGATCGCGCTGAAGGCCAACGTCGCCCCGACCTCGGCGGCCAGTTCGCGCTTGAGCTGGCCGGCGGTCCCGAAGCCCTGCGAGCCGCTGATATCGAGCAGCAGCATGACCGTCAACTCACGCTCTTCCCTGAAGCGCTTGATGAACGGCCTGCCCTGCCGAGCCGTGACGTTCCAGTCGATCGTGCGGATGTCGTCGCCGGCCTGGTACTCGCGGACTTCCTCAAACTCCATACCCTGGCCTTTGAACGTAGAGTGATAGTGCCCCGCGAACACGTCGTCGGCCATGTGCGACGTGCGGATTTGAACGCGCCGGATCTTCTTCAGGAGTTCCTTGGGCAACATGGGTCACGGAACAGGAACGTGGTCCAGAATTCGGCGTACGATGTCGTCGCTGGTCTGTTCTTCCGCCTCGGCCTCGTAGCTGATGATGACGCGGTGGCGAAGGATGGCCGGCGCCACGTCCTTGACATCCTGCGGCGTGACGAACGCCCGGCCCGCCAGAAACGCGCACGCCTTGGCCCCCACCGTCAGCATGATCGTCGCACGCGGCGA
>CAZERK010000544.1:0-2721 GCA_964514515.1 uncultured Planctomycetaceae bacterium | reverse complement strand
CCCATCCACCTCCCGGATGAGTTGCTCGCGCAGGCAACATTGGTCGACGATCTCTATCGCCAGCTTGGTACTGTAGCGGGGAATCACCGGGACCTCCCGGAAAGGGAACGGGAATTCAAGCTGGCCACTGACGCCGCCAGGAGGCATCTGGACGCGATTCGACCAGGGATGGATTTGAGCGAAGCCGACCAGCTCAATCTGCCTGATGTGCGGCGTCTCCACGTTTCCCGCCTTGGCAATGAATACGGGGCGCTGGTCGAGGCCAAGAATTCGGCCGCCACCGGTCGCGAGGAACTGCGTCGGCAGATCGAAGATGCGGAAGCTAGGCTGGCGGGGGTGTATGACCTGCGTGACCCGGCCGGGCTGCGTGCGGCTATTCAGACGGTTCAGAAGGCCGGCGACCTCGAGGGGCGGTGCGACCAGGCTCGTAGCGAACTCGCTCGCCTGCGGGATAAGGCTGAAACCAAACTGCGCGCCCTCACACTCTGGCAGGGAACCATGGAGCAGGTCGAGTCGCTGGCCGTGCCTCCCCCAGAGACGATCAGTCGCTTCGCATCCCTCTTCGACAAGTTCGACCAGCGGCATACCAGCGTACACGATGAAATGGGCCGCATCGATGACGAGATCCGCAAGCACCAACGAGGTATCGCGGATCTGCAGCAAAACGGGCAGGTACCCAGCGAAACCGAGGTGGGCTCCGCTCGGGCTCGGCGTGACGAGGGGTGGCGCCTCGTACGGCGCGCGTGGCTGGACAAGGAAGACGTGACTGCCGAAGCCCAGTCACTCGTGAGCGCCTTGGCCCCGGGTGGCAGGCTACCCGAGGCGTACGAGGAGAGCGTGCGAGTCGCTGATGGGACGGTCGACCAGCTCCGGCGTGAGACCGACCGGGTGGCGCGACTCGCGGCGCTGCAGGCTAACCTGGATGAGTGCCACCGGCGCCGCGAGCGAACTCAGGAGAGCTTGCGCGCGTTGACGGACGAGCGGAGCCGGGCCGAGAAAGAGTGGTTCGCGGTCTGGACGGAGAGTGGCATCAAGCCGCTGCCGCCCCGGGAGATGCGGGAATGGATGGGTAACCATTCCATGCTCGCAAGCAGTGCGGCTGCTGTCCGAGAACGGCTGGCTGGCGTCGCAGAGCTGGTTGGTCAGAAACAGCGGTTTCGCGAGCTGTTGAATGCCCGTCTGCGCGAGCTGAGTGAAGCCGATGTCGCTGCGGATCAGCCGCTGGCCGCTGTGCTCTTGCAGTGCGACAGATTGGCGACCGGCCTTGAGGAACGGGCTCGGACCGTGGCGCAACTCAAGAATGACCTGGCCGGGTATCAGCGCAAGCTTCGCCAAGCTGAAGCTGTCGCGACGGATGCCGCGAACAAGCTGAACGCGTGGCAGGTCCAATGGGCCGAGGCCGTTACGCCGCTCGGCCTTCCGGCTGATGCTTCGCCAGAGCAGACTAACGCGCGACTGATGACGATCACCAGTCTCTTCGACGAGCTGCGGAAGGCGAAAGAGGCCGAGGCGCGGATCTGGCAGATGAAGCAATGCGGGGAGGCGTTCGAGGCCAAGGTACGGGAACTGGTCGCCAAGGTCGCCCCGGATCTCAATACCCTCCCAGCCGACCAAGCGGTGGGTGAATTGCACCGCCGCTGCCAGTCGGCGGAGAAGCAGCAGCAGCAGCTCGGCAATCTGCAGAAGCAGCTTGCCGATAGGTCCAAGGCGCTTCAGAAAGCGGAAACCGGCATCCGTGCCCTGCAGGAGGAACTCGAGAAACTGTGCCAGGAGGCGCATTGTTCGAACGCGGCCGAACTGCCCGACGCGGAACGACGCTGCGACGAAAAGCGGCGGCTCTTGGAGAAGCAGGAGGCCCACCGCAGGACGCTCTCGGCTCACGCCGGCAACGTGCCATTCGATGACTTCCTTCGCCGGCTGCGGGAAGCTCAGCCCGCCGAACTGGCCATCCAGATCGCTGAGCAGGAGCAGAAGCTTCAGGGCCTGCAGGAAGTGATCGAGCAACGCCGAAACGAGCTGGCGGTCGCAACTGCGGAGCTGAACAGAATGGACGGGAGTTCGGTCGCCGCCGAACTCTTGCAGGAATCCTATGGCGAGGCCGCCCGAATCCAGCCGGACGTGGAGCGCTACGTGCGTCTCCGCTTCGCCGCCGACATCCTCCGGCAGGCGATGGAGCGGTACCGACAAGACAACCAGGACCCTGTCCTCAAGCGCGCCGGCGAACTCTTCGCCACCCTAACCCTCAGTTCCTTTGCCCGGCTTGAAGCGGATATCGATGACCACGACGAGCCCGTGCTGCTCGGCATCCGCCCAGGTGGCGAACGTCTGACGGTGGACGAAATGAGCACCGGGACACGGGACCAGCTCTATCTGGCCCTGCGGTTTGCGAGTCTGGAACGTTACGTCGAAAGGGGCCATGTGATGCCATTTATCGTCGACGACGTGCTCGTGAACTTCGACGACCGGCGAGCTAAGGCTACACTGCAAATCCTAGCGGAGTTGGCTTCGAAAACACAGATCGTTTTCTTTACGCACCACGAGCATCTGGTCACTTTGGCCAAGTCATCGCTGCCCCTCGAAAAGGTACGTGTATTGTCGTTGGGAAGGTGACGTCAGCAGCATCGCGTCCTTGGGACTGTCAATCGGCGCTGCGAATGAACCGGGGAGGTTCGCACATCGGACTCGCCTTATCTCACATAGCGTTGTTCCTGATCCGGGGGG
>CAZERK010000543.1:0-2734 GCA_964514515.1 uncultured Planctomycetaceae bacterium | reverse complement strand
GCCCCCATTCCTCGACATCCGCCACCCTGCGATTCTCGGGTAGCGCCGGCTCCCCTTTGGCCGGCGCACGGCAAAATACCAGTTCCAGCTTGAAGAAGCCGGTTCGCCGCGCTTTGAGAACCGCCAGCCTCAGCCGCGGGTGGTCTCAATTGCGTGTCACGATGCCGCTCGCCATGCGTTGCCCCCCCTCGGCCAAGGCCGAGGGCTCTCAAAGAAGGGACGGGGGCCTGCTTCCGGAAGCGAGGAGCCGCAGGCGGGTGGAAAGGCGCTGTCTCGATATGGACTTGCCTTGAACGGTCGTCCGCATTGAACTATGAGAGTCGGCGGTCGTACAACAGGAACGTGGGGGGCTAGCCATAAGGTCGACTTTGATGGCCCATCGAGTTATCGGCTTGCAGGATGCCGAGGTTGCTCACCGTGCCAATATGCACGAAGAGCGGCGGTCGCACGATCATCACCACCATCACCATCGTCACGCAGGAGAAGCCGCTGCCGCGGCCCGATCCGCGGGCGTTTGGCTGTTCGTCACGCTCCTGGGCGGTCTGCTCGTGCTGACGAGCTACTACGTGCAATGGGCCAGCCCCATCGAGCGGATCGAAGTCGTCAACGCCCTGGGCCAGACCGAAGTCCAGGAGTCGTATCTTTGGCAGTTTCACATGGACCTCGTGGCGGGCATCGGCGCCCTGCTGCTGGCCGTCCGCATCATCTGGCACGCGGCCGCCACCTTGATTCGCGGCCAGATGCACATGGACGAGCTGGTCGCCCTGGCGATTGTGGCGGCGTTCGCGACGCACGACTACCGGGCCGCCGGCGTCATCGCGTTCTTCCTGCTGCTGTCGGAGTTGGTCGAGACTCGGACGGCGATTGGAGCCCGAGCCAGCATTGAGGGCTTGATCGAACTGACGCCCAAGACCGCCCGGCTCATCACGCCGGAGGGCGAGCGCGTCGTCGAAGCCGCCACGCTCGAGAAGGGGCACCGCATCCGAGTCCGCCCCGGCGACAACATCCCCGCCGACGGTCGCGTCGTCTCGGGCGAGTCGACGGTCAACCAGGCGAACATCACGGGCGAGTCGCTGCCCGTGGACAAGCACCCGGGCGAGCCCGTCTTCAGCGGCACCATGAACCTGACGGGCGCGCTGGAGATCGAGGTGACGAAGGTCGGCGGCGAGACGACGCTCGGTCAGGTGCAGAACCTGATCTTGCAGGCCGAGCAGACGCGCATCCCGATCATGCGGTTGATCGACCGTTACGTCGTCTGGTACACGCCGGTCGTGCTGATGTTGGCGGGGCTCGTGCTGTTCTTCACGAAGGACGACAACGGCATTCAACGGGCGATCGCGATGCTCGTGGCGAGTTGTCCCTGCGCGATGATCATGGCGACGCCGACGGCGATGGTGGCGGGCCTGTCGTGCGCGGCTCGGCTCGGCATCCTCATCAAGGACGTGACGCACCTGGAAAGCGCCGGCCGGCTGACGGCGATGATCTTCGACAAGACGGGCACGCTGACGACCGGCGAGTTGTCCGTCACGCGGCTGATCCCGGCGGAAGGCGTGGACGGGGCGGAGTTGCTCCGCACGGCGGCCTCGGCAGAACAGATGAGCAATCACCCGGCGGCCCGGGCTCTGCTGACCGTCGCCGCCGAGGCGAACGTCGCGTACGAAAAGCCCGCCAAGTTCGAGGAGGTGCCAGGCAAGGGCGTCGCCGCGACGATCGGCGGCGAGCCGGTGTTCGTCGGGCGGGAGAGCTTTCTCCGCGAGCGCGGCCTCTCTACGGACGCGTTCCGCAAGATGGCGGAACAGATCGAGGGCATGAGCCAGCTTTACGTCGCCCGGGGCAGCCGGGTGTTGGGCATCATCGGCCTGGAGGATCGGACGCGGCCGGCGGCCCGGGAAGCCGTGGAGGAGCTTCGCGGCCTGGGCATCCGACGGCTGGCGATGTTGACCGGTGACCGACAGGCCGTGGCCCATCGCGTGGCGGCGGAGATGGCCTGTACCGAGTATCGCGCGGACTGCCTGCCGCACGAGAAGCTCGAGTTGGTCGAGACGATGCGGAAGCAGGGGCATCGCGTGATGGTCATCGGCGACGGCGTGAACGACGCGCCGGCGCTGGCAGCAGGCGACTTGGGCGTGGCGATGGGGGCGGCCGGCAGCGACGTGGCGATCAACTCGGCGTCCATCGCGCTGCTGAACAACGACCTGACGCGCATTCCGTTCCTGATCCGCCTGAGCCGCGCGACGCGCAAGGTCGTCATCCAGAACCTCATCTTTGGCGTGAGCTTCGTCGTGATCGTGATGTCGCTGGGCGCGTTCAGCATCGTCCCGCCGATCCTCGCGGCCCTTCTGCATTGGTTGTCGAGCCTGGTCGTCGTCTTTAACTCCGCCCGGCTGGTTCGCTTCGGCGAGGAGAAGAGCACGCACGAGCAGGTCCTGGCGGCCGAACGAGGGCTGCCTCCGGCCGGCGTGCCGGCGACGGCGTCTGCTTGAGGCGATCGCTCGAAGGGGCATCTGAACAGAGCCGCGACCGTTACAACACGTGAGCGAGAACGCATTCTCGCACCAGCGGCGCACCGGGACTCGCACCAGCGGAAGACGGCCGACCTGGAGGTTGGCCGCTACGGACGCACGCAAACGTGAAACGTTCTAGCCGAGCCGTTGCCTTCGCAGAAAGGCGCGTCGCTCGCGTTGGGGCCACCCGCCGGCCAACGCCTTGCTGTAATCACATTCTGGCGAGCACG
>CAZERK010000542.1:0-2735 GCA_964514515.1 uncultured Planctomycetaceae bacterium | reverse complement strand
CCCTTTTGCCCGTATTTGGCGTACGGCACGGAAGCGTACAGGCAACGTCTGCCCCCTGCGGCCGACGCAAAAGACCGCGAGGTCTGCTCGCATCCTGCTTCTTTGAATCTCGGCGCGACAGGAACACAATGCGATCAACAAGTGCTCAAGGAGAGGCTGAGGGTGAGCGTGCGATTCGCCCTGATTGTGACAAGCCCCCTCACCCTTGCCCTCTCCCTCGCCGGGGAGAGGGAATCGGAGGACATCGCGCGACGACCGCATAGCTGCTCGAACTGGCGCACGCTGCGCTACGGCTGCTTGCGGAGCACGAAGAAGTAGTTGTAGAGGCTCAGGCCGGGGCGGAACTCCTTGTCGACCTCGAAGCCCGCGGACCGGATCGCCTGTCGGATGCGGCGTTTCGGGTAGCCGCGACGGTCCAGCTCCCAGTAATGCTGCCCGTCGTATCGCGGCCTCGTCCATTGGCGCAGGCCCACGGAGCAGAAGAAGGGTTCGAGAATCGGAAGGTTGATCCCGAGATGAATGCCGACCAGGGCGCACGGCAGCGTCAGGACGACGTGCCGGCGCGTCACCCGACGCAACTCGTCCAGACATGCGATGAACTCGTCATAGGGCAGATGCTCGAGAACCTCGGCGATCAGGGTGGTATCGAAGCTCCCATCGGCGAACGGCATCGCCCGAACGTCGCCCACACAGTTCGGCCGCAGCGCCGGATCGATGTCCAACTCCGTCGTCGCCAAGCCCCATCGCCGCAGCATCCAACCCGTCAGTCCCATCCCCATCCCGACTTCGAGGACGCTGTGCCCGCCACAGTCCCAGACCGCCTCCGCCTGATACCAATAGGTCATCATCCGCAGAAGGTTCATGTAGGGACGTTGATAATGCTCCGGTTTGACCTGCGGCTTGGCGGCCCTTGGCGAGATCGCAGCCGTCGCCTCGGCTACCGCAGGGCGCGGGCAGACCGTCAGCGTCCCGCAGTCCTCGGCGTGCGCGTCCGTATTGCCCGTGGTCGTGGTGATCATCCGTCTCATCTTCGAGCATGAGGGCCGAAGCCCGGGTTACGGCTGACTCGTACCCGCGTCACGTGTTCGCGGACCTAAGGTCGCCTTCGTCGAAGCGGCGATGGAATTCGACCGATAAGCGCCGCTCGTCGCCGCCGCGGATCGAAGCTCATGCCTGGACGGCCGCGTCCGATTCAGTATGCGAGATACCGGGCCATCCGACGGTATCGGAATCGGTCAATTGGGGGGCCGGACGTGAGCGACGGAAACGCCGGGGCAACTCTCACCGCAAGCCGTAGCAATCAGCAGGCCTTCGGACCTCGCGGGACGTGCTCGCCATCGTTGACGACCGGTCAAAGGCCGTCACGAGGGACGGACCGATCGGCCAGCAGCCTGAACGGTGTCCCGAACCGCAACCCGAACGAGTGCTGTCCCAGAACGGCCTCGGTCTCCGGCGCATCGAACGCCAGCCTGAAGAACGGTCCGAGCAGCAGCCCGAACGGAGAGCCCAGCAGCCGCCCTCTGTTGCTCGTCACGCTCTGCGGCGGAGGCTGGCATCCGGAAATGTACAGGATTCTGGAGCGGTTCCCGGAAGGCGAGTTTGAGTTCGCCTACGCCTATGGGCACAACTGCGGCGTCCACGGCGCCGCGAACCTGCCGATGCCGCACGCCGGACGCCGATATCCCGTCCACCACCTGGGCCAGACCCGCAAGCACCCGCTGCGCTTCGTCGGCAATACGGCCCGGATGCTCGCCAGCCTCGTCGAGTCGTTCCGGTTGATCCGACGCCTCCGCCCCCAGGCCGTCCTGACGCTGGGCACCGCGATGGCCGTCCCGTTGTGCCTCGCCGCCCGGTGCCTTGGCGTGCCCTGCGTGTTCGTCGAGTCGCTGACGCGCGTCCACGAGATGTCTCTCACGGGCCGGATTCTACACAAGCTGCGACTGGCCAACCGCCTGTACGTGCAATGGCCGCAGCTCCAACAACGGTTTGAACGGACCGTCTTCGCGGGAGCCGTGCTGTGATCCTCGTCACCGTGGGAACGCAATTCTTCGACGAGCTGATCGACGAGGTCGATCATCTGGCGGGCGAGGGCGTCATCACGGAGCCGGTCCTGGCTCAAATCGGCCTGACCCAACGACGGCCGCGCAACATCCGTTTCGTCGACTTCCTGCCGAACCTCCTGGCGACTGCTCAAGAAGCGAGCCTGATCGTCACGCACGCCGGCACCGGCTCGTTGTGCGAATGCATCTGTTTGGGCAAGCCCTTCATCGCCGTAGCCAACCAGACCAAGGCCGGCAACCATCAGCTCGAGTTTCTCGAACAGCTCTCGACGCTCTACGATTTCTGTTGGATCCCGACCCCGGCGGGCCTTCGAACCGCCCTGCCACACGCTCGACCTGCCAGACCCCTTGCCGGTGCGTCCTCGGCCCCGCGTCTGGCCGCCGACATCGGTGCGTTCATCCAATCCGCGTCCCTCTGTGCACAAGCCGGAACTCGGCCCGCCCGTAGTCGTCAAACGGTCACGAGCAGATCGCACAGCACGAAGTCGGATCGACCACCGCCCTGACGTCCCTGCGGCCGAACCGCCGCCCCAAAACACAAGCTTCTCTTCAGCAGCGAATGCCGGCTGACCTCACTGGCCCAGCATCAGGCCTACGAATCCGTCCACGTCTTCCGTGGTCACGAATCCGTCGGCGTTCACGTCGGCGGCGCAGAACTGTTCGGGGCCGACGGTT
>CAZERK010000541.1:1092-2739 GCA_964514515.1 uncultured Planctomycetaceae bacterium | reverse complement strand
ACGGGCGAAAACGCGGATCGTCCCATCCTCGAGCGGACGGTTGTCCGGCCAGCGACGCTGTGGACTAAGGATGGGCAGGCCCAGTGCTACTCGGTCGAGAAGTCGGTGTACGATGACATGGGACTGCTGCAATGGCAGGGTTTCGGCAGCATGGAGGACCCTGAGAACTTTGCCGGCATCCATGAGTTCTACATGCACTACAACGGCTACAGCCCCACGCTGTGGCGGCCCGTGCTTCAGGTCTTGGATGCGGATCCGGCGTCGCCGCCGCAGGGTGAGGGCGCCTGGACCTCCCTGCCCGAGGGTTGGATGCGCGTCGGGGCCGCGCAGACCCCGCTCAATTTGCAGACGCGCTATCAGTACGACATGACGCACGGACTGCGGGCCGTGTTCTATCCCAACGGCAAAGAGCAGCACATTGCCTACAAGGACTGCCAGGAAGGCGGCGAGTATCAATGGGTGTTCAACGACGTCATCTGGCCGGAGGGCGGCGGCGCGTTCAAGGCGCTTTCACCGGCACAGGTGCGCCTGATTCGCGGGGGCAAGGTCATTCAGGAGGACACGGTCCGGCTGCTGAACACCGACGACTTCCCTGATGCCGTAGGCGCCGAGACGGACTATGAGGTGTTGGCGAGTACGATCCCGTCTTATGACGCAAATGGCCGCGTGATCGGTGTGGAGCGGCACGGCGACGACCAGACGTCGATGGGCGCGTATATCGCCTACGACGGATTCGGCCAAGTGATGCGTCAGGAGGGGCCCGACGGCACGATCACGCGGAACACATATGACGAGTTGGGCCGGTTGCAGAGGACGTACCGTGGGTCGTAGGACTAGCTGGAATACTGGGTGACTGCGGTTATTTGTGATGGCAATGGCGAGCCGGAGGGGTGCTACGACCCCGATACGTTCCCCGACAACATGGTCCTCGTGGAGAAGCGCTACTACGGAGGCGGCGTGACCGATGCGTACCAGTTGGCCGAGATCCGGCACTACGGTGAGCTGCCCGAGAACCCGTATTTCTACTATGTTCCTGATTGTCAGGATGACGACTGCCCACCGCCCAACAACGAGGACGACATCGGCTGGCGGACGCTGATCGGCTATGACGGACGGATGCGGCCCGTTTGGGAGCAGCGGCAGGACGCCGACGGGAACGCTCTTTCGCACACGCTTACGTGGTACGACAATCTGGATCGTGTACGGCTGGTGGCCGAGTACGGCGGCGCCACGCCGACGGCCGTCGATCCGCGGTTGGCCGCGCCGGGCGCGTCGCCGCCGACCGCTTCGGAAATCCTCCAGGCTTCGCCGAGGCCCACCTCGCTTGCGGAGAACATCTACAACGCGCGCGGGCTGGTCGAGGAGGCGCGCGTCTACGACGTGGGCAGCGGCGACGATCCGCCCTACGAGCCGGACTACACGGCGACCTACACGTACTACAACTACGCCGATAAGCCCGTGGAAGTCCGGTCACCCAACACGCCCATCCAACGATACATCTACGACGCCAAAGGGCGGCAGATTATTGCATCGAGCTTCGCCGGCGACATTGAGATCACGCGGACCGAGACCTTCTACGACACCAACGACCGGGCCCTCCGTGCGGCCTCCTGGGAGCGCAAACACGACGCGACGGGCGACTCGCTC
>CAZERK010000541.1:0-1082 GCA_964514515.1 uncultured Planctomycetaceae bacterium | reverse complement strand
TTGCGGCGTGGCAAGGTCGTCGCGACGGTGAACTACGGCACAAATAGTGCGGACAACGCCTTCTCGTCCGGCCCCGACCCCGCGGCGGAGTACGACCCCGACGATCCGCCGGTCGAGTATGACGAGGCCGGCGAGCACGTCGTCCGCTGCATGTACGAGCGTTTCACGAACACGGGCGCCCTGCTGAGCTGCTACGACTATGACGAGGCCGGCAACCAGAGCGCGGTCTTTCAGCCGGACGGGATGGTCATCCGCCAAGTCTACGACGACCTCAACCGCCTCGTCGAGACGCGGGAGGAACGGGGCTCCCCGCCGTCGGTCTTGACGAGGACGCTCAACGACTACGATGAGCAGGGACGCCTGGCGGCGATTCGCGAGTTCAAGCGCGGCTACCCCGCCGATGGCTACGTGGTCACCGAGATGATCTACGGCGCGGACGTCGTTGATACAAGCGGCGCCCCCATCAGCCTCAACAACGCGCTCATCCGCGAGGTTCGCTTCCCATCGGGCGACACCGGCCAGCCCAGCGCCGCCGATTTCCTCCGTTTCACCTATTACGCCGACGGTTCCGTCGCGACACGCACGGATGCCAAGGGCAACGTCTTCACGCATCGTTACGATGAGCTCGGCCGCCGCGTCGAGACGCTCATCGACGACGGCGCCTGGTTCGCGGCCGCGATGGCCGATCTCGCCCCGTCCACGCGCATCCATCGCATCGCCTACGCCTACACCGACGACGGCCTGCTGGAGACGGTGACGGCCTACACCGACATTCCGAACGCAGGCGAGGCGCCCGTCGCCCAGAACGTCTTCGAATACAACCACCAACGCAACCTGTACAAGGACCATCAGGCGCACGCATCACTCGTCGTGCCGGACGTCACGCCGCACGTGAGATACGCGTGGCTCTACAGCCCCGCCTCCTGGGGCTTCAACTTCAACCGCCTCCTGTCTCTCGATTATCCGCCGCTCGTCGGCGGCCGCCGCCGCTGCGTGTCCTACCACTGCGGAGACGACGCCGGCCACATCGACCGCGCGGCCGGGCGCGTCAACCTCGTCCACAGATCGCACGACGGCTCGCC
>CAZERK010000540.1:0-2742 GCA_964514515.1 uncultured Planctomycetaceae bacterium | reverse complement strand
TCGTCTGCGCCAGTTCTTGTCCGCTCTTGCCCCCGCCTGCTGGAACCTATCTCAAAACCCTCTCCCCGCTGGGGAGAGGGCAGGGTGAGGGGCGAGATATCGAGTATTCGACGATGCTCCCATGCCTGCACAGTCGAGTGAACGGGTTTTGGGATGGCTTCTATTGTCCGCCACCCTCTCATGCGCACCAACTCGACAATCTCCGGGACGAGCAAGCGGTCTTGCCCGTTCAGAGCCGCGCTGGTCAGCAAGCGGCCGCCCTCCAAGGCGAGGGACCGCTCCCTCACGGTCGCGGCTCTGATAAAGGGCATCGCGGCGGCGCTACCCGATCAGCGCCGCCTCGATCGATCGCGGTCGCCCGTGTTCGTCCATAACAGAGCCGTGTTCTGTGAACACGGCGTGGTGCATCCACAGAACACGGCCTTGAAGCTCACGAACAACAGACTCATCCGCCCAACAGTGTCTCGACGAACAACTGAATGTCCGTTCCGTCGATCACGCCGTCATCGTTCATGTCTCCACGGATCGGGTTGCAGCCGCAGGCGTCGCCGAAGCCATCCTCGTCGCAGTCTTCCTGGTCTGGGTTGGAAACGCTGGGACAGTTGTCGCACAGGTCCCCGAAGCCGTCGTCATCCGTGTCGATCTGGCTGGGGTTAAAGACGCTCGGGCAGTTGTCGCAGAGGTCGCCGATCTCGTCGCCATCCGCGTCCGCGTGCACGGGGTTGTAGTCAGACGGGCAGTTGTCGCACGCATCGCCTATCGCGTCCGCATCCCCGTCCGCCTGATCGGGATTGGGCACGTTGGGGCAGTTGTCGCAAATATCCCCATAGCCGTCTCCGTCAGAATCCTCTTGTTCCGGATTGAAAGCCTCCGGACAACTGTCGCATTCATCGGCAATGCCGTCGTCGTCGACGTCTGACGGAATCGCCACCTCGTACACCGCTCCAGCGTCAGCCATGCCGCTGTGATCGTGATTGCCCGCGCCAACGAATACTGTATATCCGCTGATCGCGACGGCATGACCATACTTGTCTCCGGACACAGCATCGCTGCCGGTGATCTTGGCGACTTGACCCCAGTTGTCTTCACCGCCGCGATGGCGATGGAACAAGTATAGCGCCTCAGGCGTGTTGTAGTTGTCGGCGCCAGCACCAACGGCCAGCCAATTGCTGCTGATCGACAGGCCTCGGCCGAACTCAGGGCAGACGCCTGGATCGCCCGCCTGCAACTTCATGACCTGGCCCCAGTTGTCAGTGCCACCTGAGTCTCGCTTGAAGACGTAGCACGCGCCCTCGTGAGACGCGTCATAAATCTGGATGGCGCTCACGACGATCGACTCGCCATCGACCACCACATCATGCCCGAACCAATCGTCCGCCGATCCATCTGAGGGAAGGAGCTTCTTGACCAAGCCCCAGTTACTTGCCCCTCCTTGGTCACGGTGGAAGACATACGCCGCACCTGAATTGCTTCCCAAGGGATCGGCTTTCATGGCTCCGACGACAGCAACATCGCCGTCAATCGCGACTGACCAACCGAACGCGTCGCCATCCTGGAGATCGTCCGGCGCAAGTCGCCGGACCCTGCCCCAGTTATCAGCTCCACCCTCGTTCCGCTCAAAGACGTAGGCAGCTCCGGTTCCAGGGGCTCCATGACCGACGCAGGCGCCAACAATCGCTGTGTCACCGCTGATTGCGACACCTAGGCCAAAGTGGTCCTCCGTCGCAGCGTTCCCTTCGGCGGTCAACTTCTTCACTTCGCCCCATTGATCAGGCCCACCTTGGTCACGCCGGAAAACATAAGCTGCACCGGCATGGTAGGGAGCTCCATCGTCATCTTGGTGGGCACCGACGAGGATATGGTCGCCACCAACGGCGACTTTCGCGAATGACGCGTCTGGTTCTCCATCGGAAGCAGTGAGCTTCTTCACGGACACCCATGTCCCATTCGGCTCTCTCTGAAATACCCAAACAGCCCCTGATGCGCCTCCAAGATCGTCATCGTATGGTGAACCAAAGGCAGCGAGATCTGCATCAACGCCAACCGAGAAGCCAAAGCCGTCGCCCGCCCCAGCGTCTGGCGAAACGAGCTTGCTCGATTCCTCTGGATCGCACTGGCCTCGAATGCGAAATACCGTGTCCTCCGTGACTGCGACGTACAGCGCGCCATCTGGCCCGAAGCAGATGTCATTTACCGAGTCGAACCCGCTGCCGATCGGAGCCACGGCGACTCCCGCATCCACGCGCAGGAGGGCGCCGTCGGCTATGGCGTAGAGGTACTCGCCCCACGCGCCGCCAGGGCCAAACGCAAGGCACGGCCTGTTGGGATTCTGCAGCCCCGTCACGAAGGCGTCGTCCAGGAGATTGCCTTCGGCGTCGTAGACTCGAATTGCATCGCCGGCCCAGGTGAAGATCCGGTCGTCAGGGCTCACGGTGATGCCTGAGAACGCCGCTCCTGCGATGAGTGCCGTCGGCAGCTCCCCGGTGCTCACGTAGATGCGGTGACCCTGCTCGTCCGACACGAGAAGCCTTCCCGCATGGTCAACGGTCATCTTGTGCGGATTGCTGATGGGTCCGCCCTCCCACAGCAAGCTGACCACGTGGGGGGCGTCGGGATGAACAGACCAGATGCGTCCTCCGGCAGACCCCACCAGAACGCTGCCCGGCACGCCGGTGAACGTGCCCAACTCATCGAAGATGCCCGCGTCAGGCTCGGGGCTTGCAGTTTCCCCATATTCGTAGT
>CAZERK010000539.1:0-2754 GCA_964514515.1 uncultured Planctomycetaceae bacterium | reverse complement strand
TCACCGCAGAGGCGGCGCGACTCTGCGGTGATGCGACCGCCCTCGGCGGCGTAGGCGACGGCATTGGACAGCACGTTGCTCAGAACGACTTCCAAGAGACCAGGATCGGCGCAGACCATCGTCTCAGGAGGACAGAGGTTCTCGAACGTGACGCCGCGATGCGCCGCCCGGCATTGAATCTGCGTCCAATGCTTGCACACGAACGGGTGCAGAGCGACGGCCTCGACTTCCGCACGCGCCTGCCCGGCCTCCAAACGCGCCAGCACCAGGAGCCGCTCGATCAACCCTTGGAGGGTCGTGATCGAATCCTTCGTCTCGTCGAGCGCCTCGCGGTATTCCCCTGCATCGCGCTCGCGCGTGAGCGCGATCTCCGCGATGGCGCGAATCTCTGCGACAGGCGTGCGCAGCTCATGCGCCACGTCCGCCGTCAGGGCCCGCTCACGGTCGAACGCTTCGTCCAGGCGCCCGAGCAGCCCGTTCAGTTGGCGTATCACCGGCGCGACTTCGCGAGGCGCCCCGTGCTCCAGGATCCGTTGTTTGAGGCGCGTCTCATCCAGCGCGGCAATCTGCCTAGCCACGGTCGCCAGAGGGCGCAGTCCGCGGCCGACGACCACCCACGCGACGCCCGTCGAGACGACCATCGCGGCCGCGGTCGTGGCCGCAAGCAGCACGGCAAGGAAGGCCAGTTGTCTCCTGATCTCCGCGGTGCTGGCCGCGACCACGGTCGTCAGTTTGGCCGGCGGCCATCCGTGTCGTTCTGGCGGTGGACCGAGCAACGGGGTCTGCAAGCCGACGGCCCGTCCCGGCGTGTTGTCCGGCATCGTGATGTCTGCGAAGCACGGTCGGACCGGCGAGCCTTCCAACCGGGGGAGGTCTGCGCCGTTCAGCGAAGGAGAACGGATGACCCGTTCGCTCCGCATGTGCGGCGGGCGCATCTCCAATCCCCGCAAGGCCGAAGGGCCAAACCCGGGACGACGAGGCCCCGGAGGCGGGCCTCGCTGGAAGCCCGGCGAAACCGGGGACGGCGGATTCTCCGTCCCGGTCGATTCCGAGATGCCTTCCTCATCCGGCGTCGCGTCGGTCCCCGAATCACGGTCCTGTCGAGGCGGAAGGATGTCGATGGGCTGGTCGCTCCAGAACTGAAACAAGGCGCCCTGCCGGATCTGCCCCGCAGGCAACTGATCCAAGCCGCCAGCGTCGAACCAGTTTCCCAGCGGGCCAGGACGGATCAGCATCGCAAGCGAATTGGCGCTGTTCAGCAGCGTGTCGTCGAAGGCACGCTGGAGATGTCGTCTCTGAACGGTGTAGATGGCCGCGCTGGCCGCGATGAGCAGCAAGGCCATGCCGACCAGCATTCCGGTTATCAATCTGTATCGCAGCGATCTGATCATGAGCCGGCGTTCAGCACGTAGCCGAGGCCACGGCGCGTCTGGATCAAGTTCCTCTCGCCCCTCGGATCCAGCTTACGCCGCAGCGCCCCGATGTACACGTCAACCACGTTGCTCACCGTCTGAGAACTGAAGTCATACAGATGTTCCCAAATCTCCGTACGGCTGACGGTCTCGCCAACGCGTCTCGCGAGGTATTCCAAGAGCTTGTACTCCATGGGGCGCAGCTCGATCTCCTGGCCCTCGACGGACGCCAGTCGCTTGGCGGTGTCGATGCAAAGGTCTCCGATAACGATGATCGGGCTGTGCTTTCCGTAGCCTCGGCGGATCAGGGCGCGCAAGCGGGCCAACAACTCCTCAAACGCGAAGGGCTTGACGAGGTAGTCGTCGGCGCCAAGGTCCAAACCCTTCACGCGGTCGGAGACGGTATCCTTGGCCGTCAGGATGAGGACCTGGTCTTCTCGCCCCGCCTCCCGCAGTTTGCGCAGAAGGCTCAGACCGTCCAACTCCGGCAACATGAGATCGAGGATGATCACGTCGTATACGTTGTTCTTCGGGTACCAGAGCCCTTCCTTGCCGTCGCCGGCGGCATCCACGACGAAGTCGGCCTCTCGCAGACCCTTCTGCAGCCAGGTACGCAGCCGTTCCTGATCTTCGACAATAAGCACGCGCATGACGCTTCACCTGGCGCCGAAAGCCGCTTGCGACACCGAGTCACGGTTGTATGCAGCGTCGGCCCCCTGCGGCCGACGCATCACAAGGCAGAATATCCTCGGCAGCAGGCGTCGGCCATCCGCCGCGGGCGGACTGGCTCCGGGGCCGACGCGACGCGCAAACGTAAAATGCTGTACTCGTGCCTCACGCAACCAGCATCTGTTCACGATGATGCCGCGCCGTCGCGATCATAGCACGCACGGCGCTCACAAGAACCTCCAAGCGCAAGCCGGGCGACTGCGGGAGGCTTGTCTTGACTTGGCTGGAAGGCGCTAGTGCTCGCTGTCTCCGTCTGCCACCCTGGCGTGCAACACGTGACGGACGCCGGGATGGTCCGACGCGAGTCGCGTCGCACGAAACAGCCCGCCGCCCGGGCCTCCTCCCGGACCCCCAGGACCGCCTCCTGGACCGCCAGGACCCGGTGGGAATCCCATCGCGCCGCCAGGCGGCCCCCCCCCCGTACCGCCCCGCCGCGGACTCCCCCACGAGCGGCGGCCGTCAGGTCGTTCCGGCCGGTTGCCCTCCCCGGGTCTGCCTGCTGAGGCAATCTCGCCGTCCAGCGCCGCATCGTCGCGGGACGCGGGCCGGCTCGTAGCGGTAGATGCGTCGCGATGCCGTCGCTCTGGCACGCGCCATCCGTCGGGTCCTCGCC